>NZ_JBFRDN010000029.1:0-65555 GCF_052113785.1 Phyllobacterium sp. TAF24
ACATAACACCATGAGGGAGATGGTGGGTTGCACAACCATTGTCGCGCCCTTCGACAGGCTCAGGATGAGGGAGAGTGTTGGCTGCAATGCTAATCGCCAACCGGTGCAGAATAGAGCACCTTGCAACCCTCCCTCTCCCTCATGGTGAGCTTGTCGAACCACGCGCTATGTTACTGCAACAATCTTTTCAAAGAAAAATCATGCCAACTTATCCAACACCATCCCAGCTCGCTTATTCTGATGGTGTCCTTTCCGGCGGGAATGCTCCGGAAACTTTCTGAAGTCAGGAAAGGATCGGTGATTTCATCTGCGGGAAGAACCCAACCGCAGGGGAAGCGGTTTTATCTCACAAGGGTAAAACCAGTCATCGGGACGGGTGATCCGGGAGTTTCTTGTCTCAAACAGGAAAATCTCTGGGAAACGCACTGATTAAACTACCAATACCAAGACTTCCGCGTTCCCCTTTGGATCGCCCGTCTTTCCCACCTTATCAATAGCCAGACGCAAAAGCGGGCGTGGCAATGGGAGAGGTGTGTTCTGCAACTGCAATGTTGAGAATGTATTCACCCCCCTCTGTCCTGTCGGACATCTCCCCCACAAGGGGGGAGATCACATTGACATYWRCGCCTTYGCACAACCGGAAACGTTGCAAATTGTGCAAAGGCGGCAGTGACAGCTGATCTCCCCCTTGTGGGGGAGATGTCCGACAGGACAGAGGGGGGTGAGCGCCACCGATACGTATGCATGGTGCGAGGTTCGTGGTTCGACAAGCTCACCATGAGGGAGAGTGTGGATGCAACGATAATCGCCCATATTGCAGATCACAAAGGCCGCAGAATCTAGCACCCCTCATCCTGAGCCTGTCGAAGGGCGAACCACAAACCACCCACAAACAAAAAGGGCGCCATCACTGGCGCCCTGATGCGGCAATAAATCTGATTAGATATGCAGCGCGTGACCCAGCGCCTTGAGGGCGGCTTCCTGAAAGCCCTCGCCCTGTGTCGGGTGGGCGTGGATTGTCCCGGCAATGTCTTCGAGACGCGATCCCATTTCCATGGCGAGCGCAAAGGAAGCCGAAAGCTCGGAAACCCCATGCCCCACCGCCTGAATACCGAGTATCAGATGATTGCTTGAAGCGGCGACCACACGCACAAACCCCTCCTCGCCTTCCTTGGTCATGGCGCGGCCATTGGCGGCGAAAGGAAAGAGCCCGATCTTGATCTCATGCCCGGCGGCTTTCGCCTCATCCGGCGACAGGCCTACCGTGACAATCTCTGGGTCAGTGAAACAGACGGCAGCAATGGCGCGCTTGTCCCAGCTGCGGTTTTCGCCCGCAACGATTTCCGCCACCATCTCGCCCTGCGCCATGGCACGGTGTGCGAGCATGGGCTCGCCGGTGACATCGCCAATGGCATAGACGCCCCGCATGGATGTGCGGCATTTGTCATCAATGCGGACAAACCGGCCATCCATATCGAGGTCGATCTCTTCCAGTCCCCAGCCCGACGTAACAGGCTTACGGCCAACGGTGACGAGTATCTTGTCGGCAGGAATTTTTTCATCCTTGCCATCAGCCGTTTCAATGAGCAGTGCATCGCCCTTGGTGGCAACGCCCTTGGCCTTCACACCCGTTAATACGGTGATGCCAAGCTCGTTCAGGTGTTTGACCACCGGACGGGTCAGTTCCGCATCATATTGCGGCAGAACTTTTGACTGTGCTTCGACCACAGTCACCTTGGAGCCAAGCTTTGCATAGGCAGTGCCGAGTTCAAGTCCGATATAACCACCACCGACAACCACGAGATTTTCAGGAATCTCAGGCAGTGACAGCGCTTCGGTCGAGGAAATGACATTGCCGCCAAAGGGCAGTGACGGCACTTCAACCGGCGCTGATCCCGTGGCAATCACCACATTTTCCGCGCGGATGATCTGTTGGCCCGTCAGCGTTTCCACCTCGATTGTCTTGCCATCGCGGAATTTTGCCTTGCCCGTGACGATCTTGACATTGGCTTTCTTGAGCAGCCCGGCAACGCCATTGTTCAGGCGGCTGACAATGCCGTCCTTCCAGGCGATCGTTTTGGAAAAATCAATCGCGGGTTCGGTAACGGAAATGCCAAGCGGCGTCTGCTTTGCGGCGAAATGCGCGACCTTTGCGAATTCATCCGCCGCGTGGATCAGCGCCTTGGAGGGAATGCAGCCGACAAGCAGGCATGTACCGCCAACCTTTGCTGCCTCGACAATCACCGTGTCGACATTGAGCTGTCCGGCCCGAATGGCGCAGACATAGCCGCCGGGACCAGCGCCGATGACCAGCAGCTTGCAGGAAATATCTTTCATCGGATCAACCCTCCACGAAAATCAGCGCTGGTGTTTCGAGCAGCGTCTTGATCCGCTGAATAAAGACAGCGGCGTCCCAGCCATCGATGACGCGATGATCGAAGCTTGAGGACAGGTTCATCATCTTGCGCGGGATAAAAGCCGCACCGTCCCACATTGGCCGCGTCATCATCTTGTTGACGCCGATAATGGCGACCTCGGGATAGTTGATGACAGGCGTGGTGACGATGCCGCCCATGCTGCCCAGCGAGGTGATGGTGATGGTCGAGCCAGTCAATTGCTCGCGCGTTGCCGTGCCTGTTTTGGCAGCGTCTGCCAGAAGATTGACTTCGGCAGCACAGCCCCAGAGATCACGCGCTTCCGCATGTTTAACGACGGGCACTACAAGACCCGAAGGTGTCTGAGCAGCGATACCAATATGCACGCCGCCATGCTGATGAATGATATTGGCGTCATCATCGTAGAGCGCATTCAGCTGCGGCTGTTCGGCAATGGCTTTCACCATGGCACGCATCAGGAAGGGCAGCAGCGTCAGCTTTGGCTGGTCGGCGCGCTTCTTGGCATTGAGCAAGGCACGCAGCTCTTCCAGCGATGTGACGTCGATTTCTTCGACATAGGTGATGTGTGGAATGTGCGATTTGGCAATCGCCATTTTTTCCGCAATCTTGCGGCGCAGGCCCACCACCTTGATTTCCTTGACCGATGTATCGGGTGCAAGACCTGAGACCACAGGCTTTTGCGAGCCACGGGCAAAGAAGGTGTCGAGATCCTCATGGGTAATACGTTCGGCAGGACCAGTGCCGGTCACCTGCCTGAGGTCAACACCCGCATCTCGGGCCCGCAGGCGCACGGCCGGTGAAGCAAGTGCCTTGTCGCCCTCGGCACGCGGTGCGCCGATGGTCACAGGCGCAGCCAAGGGTGTGTGAACAACCGGAGCTGCGGGTTTTTCAACCGGCTTCTCGGCCTTGATCTCGGGCTTTGGCACGGCCTTGACGGGTTCAGCCTTTGGCTGTTCTGCCTCGGCAGGCTTCGCCGATTCCGGCGCCGGGGCATGGCCCTCGCCTTCGATCTTCAGGCGGATAATCGGCGAACCGATGGCAATCACCTGCCCGATCTCACCGCCCAGCCAGATAATTTCGCCGTCCACGGGTGACGGAATTTCTACGGTTGCCTTGTCGGTCATGACGGCGGCAAGGACCATATCCTCGCGCACGAGATCACCGACCCTTACATGCCATTCGACAAGTTCGGCCTCTGCAACGCCTTCACCGACATCCGGCAGCTTGATGACATATTCACCCATCGCCAGCTCCTACCCTTCCAGCGTTTCAACGAATGCACGGCCAACGCGCGCGGGACCGGGGAAATAATCCCACTCCTGCGCATGCGGATAGGGCGTATCCCAGCCCGTGACCCGCGCAACCGGTGCTTCAAGATTGTAGAAACAATGCTCCTGGACGAGTGCCGCCAGTTCCGCGCCAAAGCCTGATGTCAGCGTTGCTTCATGCACGATGACGCAGCGGCCCGTTTTGGCGACTGATTCCACGATGGTTTCAAGATCGAGCGGCAACAGCGTGCGCAGATCGATGATCTCCGCGTCGATACCGGTTTCCTCGGCGGCAGCTTGCGCGACATAGACCATGGTGCCATAGGTGAGGACGGTCAGTTCTTTGCCTTCGCGGCGCTTGATGGCCTTGCCCAGCGGCACCGTGTAGTGGCCATCAGGAACCTCACCTAGCTCATGCTTCGACCACGGCGTAACCGGGCGATCATGATGGCCGTCGAAAGGACCGTTGTAGAGCCGTTTTGGCTCAAGGAAGATGACCGGATCGGGGTCTTCAAGGGCTGCAATCAACAGGCCCTTGGCGTCATGCGGATTGGATGGCACCACCACTTTGAGCCCCGATACATGGGTGAACAGTGCTTCCGGGCTCTGGCTGTGCGTCTGTCCGCCGAAAATACCACCACCGGCAGGCATGCGAATGACAATCGGGCAGGTAAAGCCGCCATTGGAGCGATAACGCAGCCGCGCCGCCTCCGATACGATCTGGTCATAGGCCGGATAGACGTAATCGGCGAACTGGATTTCGATGCATGGCTTCAAACCATAGGCAGCCATACCGATCGCCGTACCGACGATACCCAGTTCGCTGATCGGTGCATCGAAACAGCGCGTCTTGCCATATTTCGCCTGCAGACCATGGGTGCAGCGGAAAACACCGCCGAAAAACCCGACATCCTCGCCGAACACGACCACATTGTCGTCGCGTTCCATCATCACATCCATCGCATCGCGGATGGATTCAATCATTGTTTTACGCGGCATTGATCAAACTCCCGCCTGCTGACGCTGTCGACGCAGATGCGGCGGCATTTCCTCATAGACCCCTTCGAACATATCGCGCGCCGATGGCTTGCCACCCGCATGCAATGTTCCAAAGCTTTCAGCTTCCTTCTGGGCAGTGATGACAGTGTCGAGAATCTCAGCTTCGGCCTGTGTGTGGCGTTCTTCGGACCAGACACCGCGACCGATCAGATGGTTCTTCAGGCGCATGACCGGATCACCCAGCGGCCAGGCATCGGATTCGGTTTTTGGCCGGTAGGCGGAAGGATCATCCGAGGTGGAATGCGCACCGGCGCGGTAGGTCACATATTCGATAACCGTCGGCCCGAGATTGCGTCTCGCCCGCTCAATCGCCCATTTGGCCACGGCAAAGACGGCAAGATAATCATTACCGTCAACGCGCAACGCGGGCATGCCGAAACCAAGACCGCGCGCAGCGAACGTACCCGCACCGCCACGGGCAATGCCCTGGAAGGTGGAAATCGCCCACTGGTTGTTGACGATGTTCAGAACAACCGGCGCCTTGTAGGTGGACGCGAAAACGAGGGCAGCGTGGAAATCCGACTCTGCCGTCGATCCATCGCCAATCCAGCCTGCAGCAATCTTCGTGTCATTCTTGATCGCCGATGCCATGGCCCAGCCAACAGCCTGAATATATTGCGTGGCCAGATTGCCTGAAATCGAGAAGAAGCCATGTTCCTTGGAGGAATACATGATGGGCAGCTGGCGGCCTTTCAGCGGATCTTTCTCGTTGGAATAGATCTGGCACATCATTTCGACCATCGGATAATCATTCGCGATCAGGAGACCGGCCTGCCGATAGGTCGGGAAATTCATATCACCCGGTGCGAGCGCCTTGCGGAAGGCGCAGCTGACGGCTTCTTCACCCAGATGCTGCATATAGAACGAGGTTTTGCCCTGCCGCTGTGCGATCTGCATGCGCGCATCGAATGTGCGCAGCGTCATCATATGGCGCAGACCTTCAACCAGTTGCTCGTCCGAAAGCTCGCCAGCCCAAGGACCAACCGCTTCGCCATCCCGGTTCAAAACACGAATGATGGAAAAGGCCAGATCGCGGATTTCTTCCGGATTGGCATCAACGGGCGGGCGGCGCACCGAACCTGCTTCAGGAATATTCACATTGGAAAAATCCGGCTCGCCGCCGGGGCGCACGGCCGGCTCAGGCACGTGCAGGCTTAGTGGACCAAATTCACTAAGGGAATCATCAGACATTCAGCAGACCTCCCAGTCAGGCGATTTTCCACGCAGTCTAACATGAAATATTAGGTCAGTAATACTGTCTTATTATTCCGCCCTCTCCTCCCAGAGCTGCAGAAAATTGGTAACATCCGGATATAACCATCTGAAATAAATACTTGTTCCGGACGAACGGTGGTTTTGTTTTCGCTCAGCCTATCGCAAAAAAGCAATATTGCATCCCAGAATACGCGAGCCGCGTATTCATTCGTTCATCCGGGCATCTGATTTTGTAATCAAATGCGCGCTCAACCATGAAAACAGGGCTCAGGCAGCAGCCATCGCCAGCGCATGATCCCGCGCATTCTCTCGAATCGCCTCCAGATAGATCTTGCGCAGCAGGGACTGCATATCATCGTTAGCGACAGTGAAATCCCCCGATAGACCATGATTCTCAGGCACAAGATGCTCCATCATGCGGCGGGTGACTTCCTGTGGTCCAATCGCCAGCTTGCCATTGGCAACATCACGCCAGGCATGAAGCGCAATGCGCAGCGGTTGATGGGTGCTGTCAGGCAGGCCAGCGGCGGTGAACAACGCGCCAAGTGCCGCATCGCGGCCATCAATCAAAAGGTTGCGCACCCGTGAAAGGGTATGGCCGGACAATGAAACCAGAATAGCGCCAAAGAAATCGATCTTGCCCGAGGCGACAATGCGGATGACGAAGGCGGTGGTCAGATCACCACGCAGCTGCAAATGTTCAATCAGTGCCGGATATTGCTCCGGAGGCGTTGCGGCCACGAGGCTGATCGACGCCTTTACGCAGGCTTCACTGGTAATGCGCTTTGCCCGGCGCTCGCCCATCAGCGCCATGACGATATCCATCCGGCACAAGGCTTCAGCAACTTTCAGCGCCAGCGCATGGCGGCAATCGGCTGGCAATCTATTATCATCTGCCAGAAGCGCACGGATATCGGCCACATGGCCAAAGCGCTCGATCAGGCGACGAAAACTGATATCGGCGATCTGGGCGCGGGTATTGGCGAGCAGCGCAAGCATTGCGACTGGCTCGGCAATCTCGATAAGAGCCGCACTGACAGCGAAGGAAACCTTCGCCCTGCCCGCAATCACCTTCTGGGTTTCGCCGCAGCCACCGGCGATGCAGTCGATCAGGTCAATATCGGTCAGCACCGTGGACCTTGCGAGCATATAGGCAGCGATTTCGATCTGGTCGCGGGCAAGGCTGGCAACGATATGAACAGGTGCATGTGCGCTGGTTGAAAACGCTTCCGCCAGTGCAAGGCGCACCTTTGGCGAGGGATCATCAAGCAGCAGCGTCAAGGCGGCTTCCGCCGCACAGCGGTCTTCAAAGGCACGGCCAGTTTCAAGATAGATATGAGCCAGAGCCCCTGCAGCGTGGCAACGTTGTGCCGCCGCAGCATGTCCGACCATTGCCAGATAATGCTGTATTGTCATGAACTGTTAAACCCCAAGCTTTTTATTAAGACGGAGGCTAATGGCAAAAGGTTTACGATCGGTTCACCATATCGATTAACCATACTCAATTGACGTCCTGAGAGAAGTTTTCTCCGGCCCGTTGCGAAGCCGGTAAAGCCGCCCTAATCTTTTGCAAAAATTCGCATCGAGGAGACGCCAGACAAATGGCCGGACTATATCTGGAAGAATTCGAAGTCGGGCACGTCTTCAATCACAGCCTGCGCAAGACCATCACCGAAAGCGACAATATGCTGTTTTCGGTTATGACCCTGAATACACAGCCGCTGCATATTGATTTTGACTTTGCCGCCAAGACCGAATGGGGCAAGCCGCTGGTCAATTCCCTGTTCACGCTGGGGCTGATGATCGGTATTTCGGTCAATGACACCACTATCGGCACCACCATTGCCAATCTTGGTATGACCGACGTGACCTTCCCTTCCCCGCTGTTCCATGGCGATACGGTGCGGGTGGAAACATCTGTTCTGTCAACACGGCCCTCCAAATCCAAGCCGGATCGCGGCATTGTCGAGTTTGAGCATCGCGCCTACAACCAGAACGGCGTTCTTGTTGCCAAATGCACGCGTCAGGCGATGATGAAATCCAAGAGTGCTGCCTGATGCGCTCGCTGCTGTTTGTTCCGGGCGATTCGGAAAAGAAACTGGAAAAGGGTCTGACCAGTGGTGCGGATGTGCTGCTGATCGATCTTGAGGATTCGGTCAGTGCCGAGCGCAAGGATGCAGCCCGGCAGATCGCTGCGGATTTTCTGAAATCCCACCGCGATAAAGACGCGCCGCGTCTGTTTGTGCGGATCAATGATCTTTCCAGCGGCTTGGCCGATGCGGATCTCGATGCGGTGATGCCGTCGCTTCCTCACGGCATTCTTCTGCCCAAATCCAACAGCGGCAAGGATGTGACGCGCCTTTCAGCCAAATTGAACGTGCATGAAGCTCATGCAGGCGCGGCAGAAGGCTCGACGCAAATACTTGCGATTATCACCGAAACCGCGCTTGGCACGTTATCGACAGCCACCTATCCCGATGCCTCGTCGCGGCTGATTGGTTTGAGCTGGGGTGCGGAAGATTTGTCCGCCGTGATCGGTGCACGTGCGGTGCGTGATGATAATGGGCGCTATACGGATGTGTTTCGATTGGCCCGTGCGCTGACAGTTCTGGGTGCTTCCGCCGCCGATGTCGCTGCGATTGATACTGTTTATATCAATTACCGGGACGATGAAGGTCTTGCGCGCGAATGTGCGGAAGCCGAACGGGATGGATTTACCGCAAAACTCGCCATTCATCCGGCACAAGTGCCCGTGATCAACGAGGTGTTTACGCCATCCATTGACGCGGTCGCCCATGCGCAAAAAATCATTCAGGCATTTGCCGATGATCCCACTGCCGGTGTTATCGGCATCGACGGCCTGATGTTCGATCGCCCGCATTTGAGAAGAGCGGAGCGGTTGATGGCACGGGTGGGTGGTTAGACAACAAGATTGCAGGACTGTTGCGGGTGGTTCGTGGTTCGTGGTTCGACAAGCTCACCATGAGGCAGATGGGTGATGCAACGATAATGTCCAACGTTGCGGCCCATCACAGAGTTTGCAGAATATCACGCCCCTTCATCCCCACTCTCCCTCATGGTGAGCTTGTCGAACCACGAACCACGCAGGTGCTCACCCCCCTCTGTCCTGTCGGACATCTCCCCCACAAGGGGGGAGATCACATTGACATCAACGCCTTTGCACAACCGGAAGCGTTGCAGATTGTGCAAAGACCGTATTGAAGGCTGATCTCCCCCCTTGTGGGGGAGATGTCCGACAGGACAGAGGGGGGTGAAATTACATCACTCCTCCCATTTCGGGCGGTACATCTGAAATGTCTCTGATACCGTGGCGAAATCCATATAGCCGAGGCGGGAGACCGGCTGGGCCTTGGTCATATCGACAAGACCATCTTTGAGAATTGCCTCGTTGATATGCACACCGACCACTTCACCCGTGACCATGATTGCTTGAACCGGATTGCCGTGCCGATCCTTCGGATGCTGGATATCGGTCACAACGCATTCCAGCGTTGCAAAAGCCTCGGCCACACGCGGCGCGCCGATGAGATTGCAATCGGCGGCATGAAGCCCGGCATATTCAAATTCGCTGATACCGCGCGGGGCATTCACCGATGTCTTGTTCATGGCAACAGACAGGTTGGCGCTGACCAGATTGGCGGCAAATTCGCGTGTTTCCTCAATGAAGGTCACACTGTCCTTGCGTCCTTCCGAGGAAAACATGATCAGGCACGGTTTGGTGCTGATCATGTTGAAGAAGGAGTAAGGCGCCAGATTAACCCTGCCATCAACTGAGCGGCTTGATATCCAACCGATAGGACGCGGTGCAACAATGGCCTTTAGCGGATCGTGCGGCAGGCCATGGCCATCATCATATTTGTAGAACATTGATGCTCAGCCCTTCCAAGGCCCGGAATATTCCGACAGGATGTCCTTCACATCAGGGCGCGGGCGCTCCGGCACTTTTGTATCGCAGGTGCCAATATGGACAAAACCGGCAACCCGTTCGTGTGGTGCAAGGCCCAGCAAGGCGCGGCCCTTTTCATCGGAGGAATACCAGTTGCTGATCCAGTTGGTGGCATAGCCAAGGCCATTGGCCGCATGAACAAGGTTCATTGCCGCTGCGCCCGAGGACAGGAACTGTTCCCATTCAGGAATATGATGATCCACCTTGGAAAAGATCACGCCGATGACCAGCGGAGCGCGGGCAAAGCGTTTCAGCTCCTGCTCGCGGCGCTGCTCGGTTAGCGGCCCTTCCCGCTCTTCGGCAAGGTCAGCCAGATATTTGCCGACTTCAACGCGGGCATCGCCACGATAAAGCACAAAGCGCCAAGGGGTCAGCCGACCGTGATCGGGCACGCGCGAGGCAATGCGGATCATGGTTTCGATATCCGCATCGCTTGGGCCCGGAAGGCCAATGGCCGAGATGGGCGTGGAGCTGCGCTGCGACAAAAACTCTATAATGGGAGAAGGCATAGAATGATCCATGGAATGATGTACCAGGTCCTGTTTTTCGAATGGGCGGACAATGTCTTGGTTTCATCGCCTGTGTAAAGTCACGATCGTGCGAAAAAGCCTTGAAATTGCCACCCGCTTGAGATCAAAACAGCGAATGGGCAAATTCTTCAATCAGCAAGCAGCCATTGGCTCCGGCAAACACAGGCAATTGCTTGTGGCGCTGGCTGTGAGCCTGCTTGCCCCGGCAAACTTGTTTGCCGGGAGTGCATCGGCACAGTCGCTTGCGCCTGAAGTAAAGCTACCGACGATTCCCGCCATCAATGAATATGCCAATCCGAAAGCGCCAGCCAACAACCCTATTGCCAATGAGCCGGAACTGGTTCTGTCGGCAAAGCTTGCGGAAAATGGCGAAAATATCGGGCGCGGCCTTGTCTGGCGCGTATTCTCACCGGAACCTGATCCCGACGGCAAGTTGCAACTTCTTGCAACTTCGAAGGGCGGCACAACCTCGTTCAATCTGGCACCCGGCAGCTATCTCGTGCATGTGGCATTCGGACGGGCGGGCGCCACAAAACGCATCACCATGACGCGCGCCAAGCGCAACGAGACGATGATTCTTGATGCGGGCGGGGTTAAGCTGAATGCCGTTCTCTCAGGTGGCGGGCGTATTCCGCAGGACCAGCTGCGCTTCTCGATCTATGAAGATCATGAAGATGCAACGGGCGAGCGCGCGCTGATCATCCCCGACGTCAAGCCGGAAAGCGTTGTGCGGCTCAATGCCGGGACCTATCAGATCGTTTCCAATTACGGCACAGCCAATGCGGTCATCCGTGCGGATATTCGCGTCGAAGCGGGCAAGATCACCGAAGCCAATGTGGAACACCGCGCGGCGCAGCTGACCATGAAACTGGTACGTGAAAACGGCGGTGAAGCACTTGCGGATACGGCCTGGTCTGTACTGACGACCTCAGGCGATATTGTGCGTGAAAGCGTGGGCGCTTTTGCATCCATTGTTCTGGCGGAAGGCGAATACATCATCATCGCCAAGAACAAGGACAAGATTTACCAGCGCGATTTCAAGGTCGTTGCCGGGCGCAATCAGGATGTTGAAGTGCTGGCAACAGGTGGCGCCAGTGCGGCGTCCACAGCCAATCAACCTGTTGGCGGCGACGAACCGCTGGATTAATGCCTAGCGGGACTTGGCCGGATCAAGCGAAAACACCGCGCCATACATATAATCCAGCAAAGCTTTACGATCGACCAATGGGGCAAGTTCCGACCAGTCCATGGTTCGGCCAATGCGCACATTGATGGCCTTCCCCGACAGTTTACGGAATTCCCGGATAAGCAGCGAAATACGCAGGGTCATGGAAATCTTGCTGGCAAGATGGAAGAAGCGACCATTCTGTCCACCGAAATATACAGGAATGACCGAGGCCTTGGCCTGCTGCACCAGCTTTGCCGGGAAAATCTTCCATGGAAGGTCTTCCGCCCGGCCAAAGCCCTTGCGCGCTGTCGCAACGCCGCCCGCCGGGAAGACAACAATGGTGACGCCCTCTTTCAACAGGCGCACGGCTTCGTGACGTGTCGCCATATTCATCGCCATGGCTTCCTTGGTCTCGTCAAAACAGACAGGCAGCGCATAGGGACGGATTTCCGGCACTTTCATCAGGTCATTATTGATGAGTACCCGGAACGGACGCCCGAGCTGTTCGGCCAATGCCAGGGCGGCAATGCCATCGCCAATCCCGAAAGGATGGTTGGCAACGATCACCAGCGGTGTTTCAGGCAAATGCTGCGGCGGCCATTGATCCTGAACATCGAGTTTGATGTTGATCAGGTCCATCATGCGGCAGAACACATCGATACCAACAGGGACAATATCCGTGCGCCACGCATTGTAGAGCCGCACATAATGATCGCGGCCCGACAGACCTTCAATCGAACGGATCAGCCATTGCGTTGCGCGTGACTGGGTGTCGTTGGCGTAGGAGAGTTCTCTGAACTGCACGTTTGCATCCCGGCAAATAGTGAATCGGCTGAATAATCACGCCATTCCATGACAGCGTGATGAAATTCACCACGCTGTCATAAAGTGTTTCGGGATTACTCGGCGGCCAGACGCAAAAGATCGGGCGGCGTTGCTTCATGGCTGAGCTGCTTAAGGGCGTCGTCAAGGCTGAGTGAAACCTGATTCTGCGAGCCAAGACGGCGCATGTTGACCGTGCGCTCTTCCGCCTCACGCATGCCGCAGACGAGAATGACCGGCACTTTCTGCAAGGAGTGCTCGCGCACCTTGTAGTTGATCTTCTCGTTGCGGAAATCCGTGATGACCTGAAGACCAGCAGCTTTCAGTTCCTTGGCGACCTGCCTGCCGTAATCGTCCGCTTCCGTGGTGATTGTGGCAACCACGACTTGCACCGGCGCAAACCACAGCGGCAGATGACCGGCAAAGTTCTCGATGAGAATGCCGAGGAAACGTTCCATCGAGCCACAGATGGCACGGTGGATCATCACCGGCTGTTTCTTTTCCGAGGTCGAGTCGATGTAGAACGCACCAAAACGCTCAGGCAGATTGAAATCCACCTGTGTCGTTCCGCATTGCCACTCGCGGCCAATGGCGTCCTTCAGCGTGTATTCGAACTTGGGGCCGTAGAAGGCACCCTCGCCCGGCAGAATGCCGGTTTTGATATCGCTCGACTGCTGCTGGATCTGCTCCAGAACGCCCATCATGACCTCTTCGGCGCGATCCCAGAGCGCGTCCGAACCGACACGCTTTTCGGGACGTGTCGAAAGCTTGATGGTGATCTCATCGAAGCCAAAATCCTTGTAGACCGACAGGATCAGATCATTGATGCGCAGGCATTCGGCCGCCATCTGTTCGTCCGTGCAGAAAACATGCGCGTCGTCCTGTGTGAAGCCACGCACGCGCATCAGGCCATGCAGGGCGCCCGATGGTTCATAACGATGTACATTGCCGAATTCTGCAAGCCGTACAGGCAGGTCACGGTAAGACTTCAAGCCATGCTTGAAGATTTGCACATGACCCGGGCAGTTCATTGGTTTGAGCGCAAAAATGCGTTCATCATCGGTTTCGTCGCCGGCAACCGTCACCTTGAACATGTTGTCGCGATACCAGCCCCAGTGACCCGACGTCTCCCACAGGGATTTGTCGAGGACCTGCGGTGCGTTGACCTCCTGATAGACGCCATCGAGACGGCGGCGCATATAGCTGACCAGCGTCTGGAACATGCGCCAGCCCTTGGCGTGCCAGAACACAACACCGGGGCCTTCTTCCTGGAAATGGAACAGGTCCATCTCACGGCCAAGCTTGCGGTGATCGCGCTTCTCGGCTTCCTCAAGCACATGCAGATAGGACTGCAATTCCGCATCGGTTGCGAAGGCCGTGCCGTAAATGCGGCTGAGCATCGGATTGTTGCTATCGCCGCGCCAATAAGCACCGGCCACTTTCATCAGCTTGAAGGCATTGCCGACCTGCCCCGTCGAGGCCATATGCGGGCCACGGCAAAGGTCATACCAGTCGCCCTGCGCATAAATCTTCAGGTCCTGATTTTCAGGAATGGCATCGACAAGCTCAACCTTGTAAGCCTCGCCCTTGTCGGCAAAGACTTTCCGAGCCTTTTCGCGTGACCAGATTTCCTTGGTGAATGGCTTGTTGCGGCCAATAATCTCGCGCATCTTCTTCTCGATGACAGGCAGGTCATCGGGCGTGAAGGGCTCGTTCTTGGCAAAATCGTAGTAAAATCCGTTTTCGATCACCGGACCAATGGTGACCTGTGTGCCCGGAAACAGTTCCTGCACGGCTTCGGCCAGAACGTGGGCACAGTCGTGCCGGATCAGCTCAAGCGCACGCGGATCATCGCGGGTCAGGATTTCAATGCTGCCGGAAGCCAGCAGCGGGTCGGAAAGATCGCGCACAACGCCATCAACCGCATAGGCGACTGCCTTCTTGGCAAGGGATTTCGAGATTGATTCAGCAAGTTCCGCACCAGATATGGCAGCGTCATATTCGCGCGTCGAGCCATCGGGGAATTGCATGGATACAGTTTTGGAAACTGTCTGTGACATCATGTTGCTCCTATCCAGTCCCGCCAACGGTTGCGGGTGGTGTTTGGTAACCGGAACGGCTCCGGCGAGCGGACTTTTAATCAGAGTTGTGACCGGCGTAAAGTACCTGTGGATGAAAAGGGGATTAGGCTGCCTTACTTTACCTCAAGCCCCTTTTCTCCGTCATCCTCGGGCTTGACCCGAGGACCCACGGTAAACAGCAGGAATACATCCGCAATTTTTTAAGTTTCACGTTAGGGCAAACGTTGAATGCGCCGTGATCTCGGCTACTCAGTCGTGGGTCCTGGGGTCAAGCCCGAGGATGACGGAGAGTGGGAGAGATGGGTGTCAACTCTGCTTGCCAACACCCCAATAGCGCCAAGGCAAGTACCACACAAACCGCGCATCGAGCGATGTCGGCACAGGATCATGACCATGGCTGCCACCGGGGCCGCAGCGGACAAAGCGGAAGAGCCCCATCCAGCCACCCGTCCACAACCCATAGCGGGCAATGGATTCATAGGCATATTCAGAACAGGTCGGCAGGTGCCGACAGGAATTGCCGATAAAGCCTGATAAAGTCAGCTGGTAGAGCCTGACAAAGCCGGTTCCAAACAATCGTCCCGGGGTTTTCGGCCAGACACCGCCCCAGTTACGGGAATATTTCTTGGGTTTCCCGGCGGGATCATCAGCCGAATGCTCACACATGAGCGTCAGGCCGCAGCTTCGGCGTTTTTCTTCTCGATCTGGTCGAGGCAATCGACCACGGCCTCGAAAGTCAGCATGGTGGAATTGTGCCGCGCCTTGTAATCACGCACCGGCTCCAGAAACTTCAATTCCTCGAAACGCCCTTCCGGCGGCGTGCCATTTTCTTTCAGCATTTTAAACATGGCATCGCGCACATCGCGCAATTGCTGGCTTGTCGCCCCGATCACATGGCGGGCCATGATCGACGAGGACGCCTGACCAAGGGCGCAGGCTTTGACGTCATGGGCAAAATCCGTCACCACACCGTCTTTGACCTTGAGATCGACAATCACCGTCGAGCCGCAGAGTTTGGAGTGGGCTTTTGCGGATGCATCGGGGCTATCCAAACGTCCAAGCCGTTGAATATTTCCTKCAAATTCCAGAATACGCGTATTGTAGACGTCGTTGATCATAATGGACTTCCGCACCTCATCCGAACCAAAGTGTAACCAGAGAATTGTCTGGTATTTGGCCCTATGAATCCTGAATTCACTCTCTATATAGTATTTGAGCGGGCCAGCATAAAGCACCATGGCGTAAATTCTGCGACAATGGTATTTGTGATCGCCCAGGCGGAAGCTTTCGGGCCAAGCCGGCTTCAATACACCGCGTACTCGTTACGGAACGATTATCGTGTATTGCCGTTTAACTCGTCGCTCCTCTGAGGGCGACTACGGGAGATCGCGATGGATGCGGTAATAAAAAGTTTGCAGTCAACGACTGTCAATCAGAACAATCTACGACGTCCGACACAGGAAGAAGCGGAAGCAGCAGTGCGCACGCTGTTGCTCTGGGCCGGTGACAATCCGGATCGTGAAGGTCTTCTGGATACGCCGCAGCGCGTCGCCAAGGCCTATAAGGAGTTGTTCTCGGGCTATGATGAAAGCCCTGATGACGTGCTCGGCCGGACCTTTGAGGAGGTCGCCGGATATGACGATATTGTCTTTATAAAAGACATTCCGTTCTTTTCACATTGCGAGCATCATATGGTTCCCATTATCGGCAAGGCGCATGTTGCATACCTTCCCGATGGCGAAAAAGTGGTTGGCCTGTCCAAGATTGCCCGCGTGGTTCACATGTTTGCCCGCCGTCTGCAGACGCAGGAGAGCATGACGGCGCAGATTGCCAATGCCATTCAGGATTCGCTGCGCCCGCGTGGTGTAGCCGTCATGATCGAGGCCGAGCATATGTGCATGGCCATGCGCGGTATTCGCGTCTCCGGCTCGACAACAACCACGACCACTTTCACCGGTGCGTTCAAGGCTGACGTCAACGAGCAGGTTCGCTTCATGACACTTCTCAAGGGTCGCTAGGCGCTTTCATTTCCAGAATTGGCATTCATGAGCAACGGTTCCTTTTCGTCTCCCCTTGCGGACAAACATGACAATGAAGAAGGCGCGGTGTTTGCACCGCGCTTTGACGCTGCTGGTCTGGTGACCACCATCGTTACCGATGCGCATGATGGTCATTTGCTGATGGTGGCGCATATGAATGCGGAAGCATTGCGCCTCACTTTGGCGACCGGTATTGCCCATTACTGGTCCCGTTCGCGTCAGTCGCTCTGGAAAAAGGGCGAGACGTCAGGAAATCTGCAATCAGTCGTAGAAATGCGTACCGATTGCGATCAGGATGCTCTTTGGCTCAAGGTGACAGTGGCTGGAAATGGCCCTACCTGTCACACTGGCCGCAGATCATGTTTCTACCGCCAAGTCGTCAGCGAAAATGGCACATCCCATCTGGTCATGACACCCGCGACGTAGCGCAACTTTTGCTACCAAGCACTGTCGAACGACTGCTCTCATTTTCGTTGGTTGGCTAAGCGGCCATAATTCCGCAATATTCATGCTTTGGATACCAAAGTGAGGGGATAATGTGCGAATACGACTTTAGGAGTGCAAGCCATGCTCGAATGGGCATCGCGACGGTTGCGTGCGGCGGAACCGATCGGCGTCACTGACGGCCCGAAGGTACCTGTTCTGGACCCGTCCCCACATGTTGAAAAAAGAGCCCCCATTGCGCTGGCGCTTGGCGGCGGCGCGGCGCGCGGCTGGGCGCATATTGGTGTCCTGCGTGCGCTTGACGAAGCGGGTATCGAAATTTCCATGATCGCGGGAACGTCGATTGGCGCACTGGTCGGCGGCTGCTATCTTGGCGGCAAACTCGATCAGCTGGAAGAGTTCGCGCGCAGCCTGACCAAACGCGGTATTTTCAGTCTGCTGGATCTGCGTTTCGGTGGCAACGGCATTTTCGGCGGCATGAAACTTGACCGCCGCTTGCGCGAGCATCTGGCCGAACTTGCCATTGAGGATTTGCCAAAGCCTTTCGTTGCGGTGTGCACCGAGATCAATACCGGTCATGAAATCTGGCTGACGCGCGGCAGCCTCATCACTGCCATGCGTGCTTCCTATGCCCTGCCCGGCGTGTTTGAACCCGTTGCCTGCAATGGCCGCATTCTGGTTGATGGCGCGCTGGTAAACCCTGTGCCGGTTTCCGTCTGCCGCTCCTATGAACAGCCGCTGGTGGTGGCGGTGAACCTGCATTACGACCAGTTCGGCCGTGCAGCGGTGATCAAGCATTCAGCGGAAGCACCGAGCGCGCAGGACCTCGAACCGGAAGGCGCAGGCAGCCATTTTCGTGCAGCGCGGGCCACGCGGCTTGGGATAACAGGCGTGATGATGGAATCCTTCAACATCATTCAGGACCGGATTTCACGCGCCCGCATGGCAGGGGATCCGCCTGATATCGCGCTATTGCCGAAAATCGGCCATGTGGGGCTTGCCGAGTTTCATCGTGCCGATGAGGCGATCAAACTCGGCTATGAGGAAACCATGGCCCGGCTCGGCGAACTCGAGCGCATGCAAAAGGTTGTTTTTTAAACCGCTAATATCAACGCAACCGCTTCAGGCGGTTGCGATATAGCTACGAATTTCTTCGGACTCGCGCTCGACCTCTTCGATACGCAGTTTCACCACGTCACCGATCGAGACGATGCCATGCAATGCCCCGTCTTTTTCGACTGGCAGATGGCGGAACCGTCCGCGGGTCATCATTTCCATCACCTGATTCACCGTGTGCATTTCCGAGCAGACACTGACCTTGATGGTCATGATATCCGAGATCGGACGCCAGAGTGCGTCGGCACCATCGGCAGCAATGGCGCGCACCACATCGCGCTCGGACAAAATGCCTTTAATAGCTCGTTTTTCATCCACGATAACAATTGCACCAATCTTGTGCTTTGCAAGTGCAGCAACAGCATCACCGAGTGTCGTGTCGGGTGCAGCGCTAAAAACGTCGTAGCCTTTGCGTTCCAGTATCAATTTGACTGTCATGTACGTCCTCCTTGCACATTAGCCTGATGAACACCTGACCGCCGGAATCCTCCTTTATCCCCGCGACCAATACGCCATGGTGCGCGTATGTTGCACCCAATGCAACAGCTTTGCAATTATTCCAACAGTTCAGCGCCGGTCACTGCGATCGAACAGGGCAACACCGAAAAAGCCAAGGAGAAAGCCGCCAATATGCGCTTCCCAGGCTATGGTTGCCGCGCCCTGGCCCGGTGTGAAGGCAAAAAGACCGGTTGCTATATTGGTAATGAACCAGACTGCGACGAAGACAAGAACCGTGCGGGTTCTCAAGGCGACCGCGATTGGCAGGATCGGTCCGGTAAACGCAGCAGAATTGCGCTGCGTTGAGCGGCGGAAGCCGAAACGCGCAGCAGCACCCATCATGCCTGAGATGGCGCCCGAAGCGCCAACCAGAGGGATCGGGCTTGCCGGATAAATGGCAAAATGCAGCATGACGGCGGCAATCGCCGTGACGACCCAGAACAGCGATGTACGCAGCGGCCCGATACGCGCAGCGAGCGGCGAGCCAAACGCAGCCAGCCAGATCATGTTGAGCGCGATATGGGCAAAACTGCCATGCAGGAAGGAATAGGTGACGGTGGTGAGCCACGCCGCCGGTGAATAAAACCCGCCAAACTGGGAAAAGCGCGCCGGGATGAAAGCATAATCCAGCAGGAAATTATTGTCCTGCGCGTCGGTCAGCACATAATTCTCGATCAAAAACACCGCGACGCAAATCGCAAAAATGGCAAGGATGACGCCGGGAATGTTGAAGATAGGCTCGCGTGCCGGTGGCTGATTGTGCGCGTTCGTAGGCTCGGTCATTCTTCCCGCCGCTGATTCACTTGAGAACTCTGCTTAGCAGCAAACTCACCAAACAAAAATAAGGCCGTTCAATGAACATGAACGGCCTCAATTTGAATACTTCAACAGATAACTCTACTCGCCATCCTTGTGGCACAGAGCACCCACCCGCTCAATCTAAACCATTTGTTAACCTTGACTGCCCCCCACGGTGGACACAGCCGCATCATCAATGGCGCTTCTGAGCCGCCGGTGCGAATGTCTGGCTCGTTACACACACTCTCCATGCAGAATTAGAAACCAGCGGGTCTCAACCCTCAACCGGAAGCATCATATGCGGCATGATGGAGCGAGCGAGCTTTTCGCCTATTGGAACGATCTGCGCGGAACCCGCGCAGCACCGGAGCGGCGGGAAATATCACCTGCCCTCATCCGCTCGCGCCTGTCCGACACGTTCATCCTGCGCGCCAGCGGGGCATCTGAAGCACGCTTCCGGTTGGCCGGAACACGCATCTGCTCGATCTATGGACGGGAACTTAAGGGCCAGACATTTACCTCAATCTGGCAGGCCAAGGACAAAGCAGTCATTGCGCGGATCATTTCCAGCAGCCTGACAACCAAGACCGTCGTCCAGTCCACCTATGAGGGCAAAAGCAGCCGTGGCCGCAAGATGCTGTTCAATCTCATTCTCCTGCCGCTGGCAAACGAGGTGAATGAACGGCATCTCCTCGGCATGATCACCGCCGCGGGTAAACCGTTCTGGCTGGAATCCGATGCGATCATCGAGAACAGTCTCCGGTCGATATCCATGGTCGACCCGCTTCAATCAACTGTTGTGCCGGTCAATCATCCGTTACAGGAAGACCACAGACTTATGGTGGCGAACAGGCTGTTGCCTGCTCCCAATGGCAGCCGCCGGGTGAGGCATCTCATGGTTTTCGAAGGTGGAAAGATCCCCGATTAGGTCGGTAAACTCTAATAAATCCTTACCCTGTTACCTCGCCGTTAAGACTTGTGTTCTAATCTGGATTGATCGAAATCCATTTTAGCCTCCCGGATACACTTCATGCATCTGACCCGTGACGATACAAATCCGACTATCGGCGCCATGGGAAAGTTTCATCGCGTGAAGGTGGAGCTTTATGGCCGCTTCATGCTGGAAGACCGCACCGAGCATGTCTGTCAGATCGACGAGATGTCGCCGGGCGATGCCCTCTTCACGACGGAAGTCATGGCAAGCACCGGCGAGCGTATCATCGCCTATATCGATCATATTGGCCGGGTTGAGGGGCATGTGGAGCGTCTGGTCAGTGGCGGCTTCCTGCTTGCGCTCATTGCTTCAGACCGCAAGAAGAACAAGATCGCGGCGCAGCTGACCTGGCTTGCCAACAAGCATGAACTTGATATGCCCGAGGACCGGCGCCATCAGCGCATTGCGCCAAGCAATCCGATTTCCATGCTTGGCATGTCCGATGGCCGCGAATATCCCTGCCGTATCATCGATCTGTCGATTTCAGGTGCCGCCGTCGAAATCCGCATGCGCCCTGCCCTGAACAGTCAGGTTGTTCTGGGTTCCATGCGCGGGCGTGTCGTGCGCCATTTCGAAGAAGGGATCGCGATTGAGTTCGCAAACGTCCAAAGCCGCGAAACAATCGAAGTCGCCTTCGAGAACTAGACGGCTTCAGGAGCCGGTATAGGGCGTACCGTCCTTGTGGACGAACCGGCCATCGGAACTGGCGCTCATCATATCAATATCGGAACAGGTGATAAGGTCTTGCGGGTTGCGTGAGCCCACCTCGAGATAAACAGCCATAGCCGACGATCTGTTGATCATGTGATGGCCATTACCGGTGTTTTTGGCAAACGTTGCACAGTCGCCTGCTTTCAATATCGTTTCGCCGCCATCTTCGACAAGCGTCACTTCCCCTTCAAGGATATAGACAAACTCGTCCTCGTGGCTATGCCAATGACGCTGGCTCGACCAACTGCCTGCCGGTAATGTCATCAGATTAACGCCGAAATCACTCAGACCACCCGCATCGCCAAGACGCCGCCGCGTCCGTGCGGCGCAGGGTGCATCGAAAGGCGGCGGATAACCTGAACCAGGACGGACAGGCACGGTGGCAAGATCGATCTTGGGCATGGAACGGCTCCTCCTTTGCGAACCCGCACGTTAAACGAAAGCCGCCCTTAAGAACAATCCATCACTACCTTCCGTCTTGGTTACCAAAAGCATACATTTTGGCCGAATGTGGGCGATGCAGCTTTAAGTGATTGTCAATCACACTTTATTCGGAAAAACAGAACTTTAACCCCTATATACTTTGTAAACTTCCACGTATTCTTACTTTAAATAAAATAGTAATATTTAATAATACTTTGCAAACGCTCAATAGTTTATTTTTTACTACTTATTTTTCTCACATTTATTTCTTCTATTTACCAGCTGGTCAATGTCTCCATGCCATTCTCGCCTTAACCGGGGAGACGACGGTAATGATAAAAAGCATGATTTTAGCGGGCGCAGCCCTTCTTATGATGACCATGACTGTACAGGCAGGACCGGTACGGTCTTCGGCAACAGTGATGCAAACCGGCGGGCGTACATCACAGCCGATCGGTCATTATGATTTTTGCCAGATCTATCAGGATGAATGCCGCATCAAAAGCATCAGCGATACGCCTGTAACGTTGACGCCAAAGGTCTGGGCACAGCTGGTTCAGATCAACACCACTGTGAATACGCAGATAAAGCCGGAAACCGATATGGAAATCTGGGGCAAGGCGGAAGTCTGGTCCTATCCAACCACTGTCGGCGATTGTGAGGATTATGTTCTGCTCAAGCGCAAGATGCTGATCGAGCGTGGCCTGCCCGTTAATTCACTGCTCATCACTGTTGTCCGGCAGATGAATGGCGAAGGCCACGCAGTTCTTACCGTGCGCACGGATCGCGGTGACTATGTGCTCGACAATCTGGAAGCGCAGATCAAGCCATGGAACGAAACGACCTATGACTATCTGAAGCGCCAGTCGATCTACAATACGGGCGCATGGGTTTCGATCAGTGACGACCGGCAGGTTCTCGTTGGCAGTATCGCGCAGTAGGATTTACACACCCGCTTTCATGATAAGCCAGTTCCGGCAACGGAGCTGGCTTTTTCATGAAGCCCACAGATCAGATTGGCTCCATGCCGCGCATGAAGCGCTTGCCATTCTCGACATAATGGGCAGCCGAGAGTCTGAGCTGCTCAATGGCCGCGTCATCCAAAGTGCGAATGACACGAGCGGGCGAGCCGACGATCAGCGAATTATCGGGAAATTCTTTGCGTTCCATCACAAGCGCACCGGCTCCCACCAGCGAGTTTTTGCCGATCTTCGCGCCGTTGAGAATAATGGCACCCATGCCAATCAATGTATTTTCGCCAATGGTGCAGCCATGCAGCATGGCGCGGTGGCCGATGGTGCAGCCCTCACCGATTGTCAGCGGATAGCCCATATCCGTATGCATCACCGTGTGCTCCTGCACATTGGTGTTGCGGCCAACATGGATGGGTTCATTATCGCCGCGCAAAACCGACCCAAACCAGATGCCGGCATTCTCGCCAAGGAAAATCCTGCCAACCAATACGGCATCGGGCGCGATCCAGTTTGACTCCCGGTGTTCAAATTCGGGCGCGTGGCCATCAAGCGTATATATGGGCATAAATCCTCCTGAGATTCGCTGATGCCAGCTTAGCCACCCAAATGCGTTCTTCACAGACGATTAACCATAAATCAGCACTTTGCCGCTAATCTTCTCCCGATCTCAGGCAGCTTCAAAAGCTGCCAACAGGACCGGAAGAGCGATGCAAACCTCTGCACAGCGCGTGGAACCGATAACCGGCAGCCCTTTTCTGCAGCGCATCTTCTATGGCGTGATCGCTCTTGCGGTGATCACCGCAGCACTGGCAGCCGCCGGGCATTATTTCGGCCATACCATTTCGCTTGGCGGACATACGGAAGATACGACGCCGCACGAGATCGTTATCGGCAACAGTGTGCTTGAATTGCCTGCCAATGCCATCCGCTTCCGGGCGCAGCGCCGCGACGGGGTGGCCCAAAGGGTCGATCTCTATCTGCACTGGCCCGATATGCAGGGTTATCAGCCAACATTTATCAAGGATTTCAATGGCGCAGGTGAGACAAAAACACTGCTGTTTTTGACCTTCGAGCCACGCGCCACATCCCGCGACATGTCAGGCCGCTATGGCCCAATCTATAGCACGCTGACCGATGGTCCCGGCATCAAAGGCCCATCCGGACTAACCATCCAGAATTTCCTGACAACAAGTGGCTTCGTGAGCGAACAGCTTGTCACCTCATCCCAAAGCAAAAATCGCGAATTGTTTGTTGCCCGCTGTCTCAATGAGGAAACATCAAAAGCCAATCTGGCATCTTGCCAGCGCGATATCTTCATTGGTGAGGATTTGCAGTTGACCTACCGTTTTCCGCGCGAATTTCTCGCGAACTGGCAGGAATTGGACCAGAAGGTCCTGAGCTTTGCGCAAGGTCATCTTAAAACACCGAAGTGACGCCACGGAGGGCGGCACTTCCACTCACGACGGCGTTTTGCCGTCAGAGATCCATGTCCAGGATAGCCATGGAGAAGTTGTAGGACAGTTCGCCCTCGTCTTCATCCTTGTAGATCAGGCCGAGAAATTCATCGCCAAGATAGAGTTCAGCTGAGTCGTCCTTGCGTGGACGCGCCTTTACCGTGAGGTCCGTGTTTCTGAATGTGCGCTTGAAATAGCTGTCGAGTTTTTTCAGTTCTTCGGGTTTCACGCGGTTTCTCCTGTCGAATAGATAATCTGGAAGCGGGCTTGTGGCATGCGATAACCGGCCCTGTAAAGGGCCGGTGTTGTCGTTTCTGGCAGCTGAAGTCTCTGCTTCAGTCGAAATTGGTGACAAGCTGGTCCATGGCGCGGGACGGTTCCGTACAGCCGGCTTCGCCAACGACGCGGGCGGGAACCCCGGCGACGGTGACATTATGCGGAACGGGTTTCAACACCACGGAACCGGAAGCGACTTTTGAGCAATGGCCGATTTCAATATTGCCAAGGATGTTGGCGCCAGCGCCAATAAGAACACCATGGCGAATCTTTGGATGGCGATCGCCGGTTTCCTTACCCGTACCGCCAAGCGTTACGCCCTGAAGGATCGACACATTGTCTTCAATGACGGCAGTCATGCCCACAACAATGCCGGTGGCATGGTCGAAGAACACACCCTGCCCCATAGGCACGGCGGGATGAATATCCACCTGGAAAACCGAGGAAGAGCGGCTCTGCAGATAGAGCGCAAAATCTTTGCGGCCCTCATTCCACAGCCAATGCGCCAGCCGGTGCGTCTGGATTGCCTGAAATCCCTTGAAATAGAGGATCGGTTCGATGAACCGGGTGCAGGCGGGATCGCGGTCATAAACAGCCTGAATGTCGACGCGCAGGATTTGCGACCAGCCGGGCGTCGCTTCCATCATCGCGGTAAATGTCTGGCGCAGCAGTTCCGATTCCACATCCGGATGATCAAGCCGCTGCGAAATGCGGTGAATAACCGCCTGTTCCAGCGACTGATGGTTGAGAATCGTGGTGTAAAGAAACGTGGCAAGAAGAGGCTCCTGACAGATCGTCTCTTCGGCTTCGGCGCGGATGGAAAGCCAAATCGGGTCCATCTGCTTGACTGAACCGGCCAATTTCATCGGGTTGCTTGCGGACATGTCCTACTCCAGGCAATCAGCCAATATTCTTGCTTCATCCTCTAGCATACGGCAAAAATGATATTCTGACACTTCAAATTCCTGAACTCTGGCCCCAAGAAAAATTGAAGATATGATCGACTTGTCTGAACATCATCCGGCACTGCCAGAGGGTCTGCATTTCACGCATTCGGATTATACCGCTACCATTTTCTTCGACAGGCCCGCCAGAAAAAACGCCATCACCGCCGCGATGTGGGCTGCATTGCCGCAACTCATGGCTCATTTGGACGGCAATCCTGACGTGCGCGTTGTGGTTTTTGAGGGCGTGGGAAGCGATTTTTCTGCCGGTGCTGATATCAGCGAATTTGAAACGRTGCGCAAAGATGCGCAGACTGCACGTCTTTATGAAACGCAGAATGTCCAAGCTTTTGAAGCAGTTCGCAACTTTTCCAAACCCAGCATAGCAGCCATTCGCGGCATCTGCTTTGGTGGTGCATTCGGTATTGCGGCGGCTTGCGACCTCAGACTGGCAACGGATGATGCACGGTTTTGCGTTCCACCGGCAAAGCTCGGCCTTGCCTATCCGCGTCAGGCAATGGGCGATATTGTCGAGGCTGTTGGTCCGCAAATGGCACGCTTTCTCACTTTTACCGGAGCTGTCATCAATGTGGAAACGGCGTTCAAAAGTGGCTTTCTGCTTGAGATCACGAGCGCGGAACAACTTGACGAGCGCGTATCCGCAATTTGCGCCGAAATCACAGGCAACGCACCACTCAGCATCAAGGCATCCAAACGGGCGATCCGCGCGGCTCTTTCGCGCGAAAATACCGACCTCGCCCAAGCCGATTATCTGGGTGACCTAACATTCGACAGTCTGGATTATGCCGAGGGACGTGCGGCCTTTCGCGAAAAACGCAAGCCGCGTTTCAACGGCACATAACCGTTAAAGCGGGTGTTCCTTGAGGAATTTAACCACGGCTTCCTTGAACACCTTGTCGCCCACCGCAAGCATATGATCGCGGTTCGGGATATCGATGGCCTCGCCATGCGGCATCAGGGCCGCCAGCTTATGCGGGCTGCCGCCAATATCATCCTTTGTTCCGACGGCAACCAGTGCAGGCTGGGTGATGCGCGCCATATTGGCTTCGCTGATTTCCTCCTTGGAGGTGATCACACAGGCTGCCAGGGCAATCTTGTCGCTTTTGGTTTTGTCAGCAAACATGCGGAACATTTTTCCGCGCGGATGCGTCACTGATTCAGCATCATCAGCCAGCAGTGCCTCGGCAATGGGATTCCAGTTACCGGCACCTTCGACCATACCGATACCAAGCCCGCCAAAGATAACATCATGCACCAGTTCCGGATGTTCCAGGGCCAGAAAGGCGGTAATGCGCGCACCCATGGAATAGCCCATCACATGGGCTTTTTTGATACCGAGATGCTTGAGCAACGCAGCAGCGTCACCCGCCATCAGTGTCGGCGTATACAGTGATTTTTCGTGCGGCTTATCGGATTGGCCATGACCGCGATTGTCAATGGCAATCGCCCGATAGCCAGCGGCCGTCAGCGTCGGAACCCAACCCGGTTGAACCCAATTGTAAAAATGCGATGAGGCAAAGCCATGGATGAGCAGGATCGGTTCGCCCTCGCCTTCATCAATATAAGCGAGTTTTACTCCAGCATTTTCAAAGAATTTCATAGGGTGGGTACTCATTGATTTGGTGCAAAAGTAAGAGGGTTTTTGCTGGGATACAAGTTCATGGGTTTGAATGTGGTCGTGGTTCGTGGTTCGTGGTTCGTCAAGCTCACCATGAGGGAGAGTGTGGATGCAACGATAATCGCAGAAATTGCAGATCATAAAGATTGCAGAATAAAGCTCCCCTCATCCTGAGCCTGTCGAAGGGCGAACCACGCACAATGTTTATGCAGTCTACTTCTTGGCACACTTTCCGCAAACCGCTGCAATGGCAGGGTGATGTACCTTATCACCGACGGCAACACCCAACCGCCGTGCCGTGCCAGCCTTGACTTCGATAACAAACCGCACTGAGCCCCCTGAGGAAATTGTCGCACGAGAAAACGGCACCGCATTTTCGCGAATAGCCGAGACGCGCCCGTTTTCATCGAGGAAAATCATGTCGAGTGCCGAAGGCGTGTTTTCCATCCACATGGTGACCAGACGGCTTTCCTCAAACACAAACAGCATGGCGCTGTTGTCTTTCAGATCGGTGCGGAACATCAGGCCGCGCTCGCGTTCCTCATCCGTATCGGCCACCTCGACCTGAAAGGGCACATCGCCCTTTGCGGTGTTGATGACAAGCGGTGCCGCATCGATTGCCAGATGCATCGGCTGCTGATCCGCTGCGCGCACGGGCAATACGGCAAAAGCGAGCACAAAAAAGCCGATCAGGAGAGATCGGCACAATCTGATCGATAGTGTCATCGGGAAATCTTTAATGGGATGCCGGCAGTTGCGTGCCGATATCGGGGTGAACCTCGGATGCCATCAGGCCCTTGTCGCCATTGCCAAAGCGAATGAGCACGACCTGTCCCGGACGCAGTTCGGTCAGACCGAAGCGGCGCAGGGTTTCCATGTGAATGAAAATATCTTCGGTGCCTTCGCCGCGGGTAAGGAAGCCAAAGCCCTTGGTCCGGTTGAACCATTTGACCAGAACACGTTCCAGACCGCTCGAAGGCGTGACAGTGACATGTGTGCGCACCGGCGGCAGTTCCGTCGGGTGAACGGCGGTGGAGCTGTCCATGGAAAGCACGCGAAAACACTGCATGCCGCGCTCGCCCTGCTTGACCTCGCAAACAACGCGCGAACCCTCAAGCGCGGTCTGGAAGCCATCACGGCGCAGGCAGGTCACATGCAGAAGAATATCCGGCAGATCAGAATTATCAGGGACAACAAAACCATATCCCTTGGCGACGTCGAACCATTTGATAGCGCCCGCAACCTCGATGAGGTCGAGGCCATCGGACAATTGTTCATCATCGGGGGAATGCTGGGCTGATACTGGTCTGTCTGACATGAAGCGAGCCCTCCTCTCCTGAAACCAAACACTGATTCTCTTAATTCAGAATAACACCTGTCCGATGGATGAGGGCAAGTATCATCTGACTGTTTTTGTTGAAAAACAGGTGCAAATCTCTTCAACACCCGGTCAACCGCCCTTCACAAGACCGTTAATTTGTGGAGCCACCAAAATAATGTTACCAAAAAGTCGTAGGCGTTTCGCCTGAGCAATCCGATGATTGCCCCAATCTTTCACACACTGACGAACATCCAAGGGAAAACGATGCGCTATCTTCACACAATGGTCCGCGTCCGCGATGTCGCTGAATCGCTGGATTTTTACTGCAATAAATTTGGCCTTGAGGAGATCAGGCGTACGGAAAATGAAAAAGGCCGCTTCACGCTGATCTTTCTGGCGGCACCTGACGATAAGGGTCGCGCAGTCGCCGAACGGGCACCGGAACTGGAACTGACATTCAACTGGGACCCGGAAACCTATACGGGCGGACGCAATTTCGGCCACCTCGCCTATGCCGTCGAGAACATCTATGAGACCTGCCAGACTCTGCAGGACAAGGGCGTTACCATCAATCGCCCGCCGCGTGACGGCAATATGGCCTTCATCCGCTCGCCCGACGGCATTTCCATCGAGCTCATCCAGAAAGGTCCCGCCCTGCCGCCGCAGGAGCCGTGGCTGTCCATGCCGAACACCGGCAGCTGGTAACTCCGCTTATTGTCGTTCTTCGCCGCTCCTGATGGGGCGGCGCTGACCACAGGCACTCTCTAGGTACAACTCCCAATACCTTGTGCATCTCATTTAATGTAGTTACATTATATGAAGATCGTCTGGGATGAACCGAAGCGGATTGCTAATATCGAGAAACACGGCCTCGATTTTGTCGATTTACCTTTTGAGTTTTTCGCAACGTCGATACCACGCCCCGCAAAAAAGGCTCGCCTCCAGGCGATAGGTTATATGGGAGACGAACTGATTTCCGTTATTTTCGTTGCTCTTGGCACAGAAGCGATATCCGTCATTTCAATGCGTCCTGCCAAAAGAACAGAAAGGAACTTGATATGACCATCAAGAGCCAGACAAAGCGAGCAGCTTCCGCCGAAACAAAAAAGGAAATAGCCCGCGGACGTGGCATTTTGCAAAAAGACTTCACTCCGGGTCGCGGCTATACACAAGAAGACTGGGACGACGTTTCTGACAATCCGGAATGGACTGAAGAGGACATAAAGAATGCCAAGCCTTTCAAGGACGCATTTCCGGAATTGTATGAAAGCATCCAACGCGCCAGAGGCCGCCCGCCCGTCGATACTCCCAAAAAGCAGATAACGCTTCGTGTCGATCAGGATGTAATTGCCAAGTTCAAAGCGACGGGCAAAGGCTGGCAAAGCCGTATCAACGAAGTGCTCAAACAGGCAAAGGTGAAATAGGTCGGCAATCTTTGTCTGGTCTCGTTTACCCTGCCGGTGCGTTGCGCGCAGCGTCCAACAGAGCATTGATGCTTACGATACGGTCATCGACAATATTGCAGATAGTTTGAAGAGCATTCTGCTGCCGTTCATTGTCGATATCGGAAGTGGCCATAGACAGGACTTCGACGAGGTGCGTGACCTCCCTCAACATGTTGCCCGCATCAACGAGTTTGGCTGATTGACTGCTCATGATTTGGCCTCGTTTAGATGAGTGATTCTGTGCATTTCAAACGAGCCCTTCTGCTTCGCTGGAGCGATCATGCTCTGCATGGCGCGCTATATCTGTCTATATTAAATGTTTCAATTGTTAAACATCACCTTTCAAAGGTCAATCTATTTTCGACTCTTCTGGCAAAAAAGGTCAGAGCTTACTAAAATGAAGCATGATTACATCAGCCCAATGCCGCGCAGGTCGCGCCCTTCTCCAATGGTCTCAACAACAGCTTGCGGACGCGGCCCATATCGGCGTCGTCACCGTACGGCAGTTCGAAAGCGGTGCGGCTGAACCGCGCCACGCAACGCTTGATGTCATAAAACGCGCTTTTGAAGCCGCAGGGGTCATTTTTGAAGCTCGCGGTGAAATGGTTCCCGGCGGCCCCGGCGTTCGTCTCGCGGAAGGATAAATCGGTACGTCTAAGGTCTATATTGCCGTCAACGCATTGCTATGGGACAGTTGTTTGACGTCGATTGTTGGAGAAAACATTGCTCACGACTGGCAATCAGCTTCGTGCCGCACGCGCACTTATTGATATGGATCAAACAACACTCGCCAAAAGTGCGGGTCTGAATATCAACACCATAAGCGCCATGGAAAAGAAGGGAGCGACTGGACTTACAAGCGGGCTCGACAAAATATACAAAATTATGCGCGTTCTTGAGGAAGCCGGCGTCGAATTCCTGAACCATGGGCAACCCGGTGTAAGACTGCGGAAAGATTGATGGAACAGGGGGAAACTTGATAAACCCTGATCAATGCAGAGCGGCACGCGCGCTCGCCAATATGTCTCAGGATGATCTTGCCAAGGCTGCCAAGGTGGGCTTGTCGACGGTTCGCAATTTCGAAATAGGCCGCTCCGTACCAGTCACCAATAATCTGGAAGCCATTATGCGGGTGCTTCAGGAAAAGATTGTGTTTCTCTCCAATGGTCAGCATGCTGAAGGCGGACCGGGTGTGAGGCTTAAATAGATGACAAACCAGATTATTTCGTTCCGGGAATTCCTTAAAACCGGAATCCTCGGACCGCTTTCCACTGATATGAAACTGATCGACGTGGCCGAGGCATTGGGTGTGCCCACTTTCTTTTTTCTTCATCCCGACACTGAAGATGTGCCCGTCTATTGGGGTTACAATAAACTCGAGATTTCTTTCGAAGTTGAACCTCCTCATCCGATGCAATGGTTTCAGATAGAACATGCCGGTGGACTGGAGGGCGATTTTGAGGCCATTTCAGACAAGATTCTGCTTGCCCTTGATGGCTTCAATGGAGACACGAAGCCGTCAGAATTTCTACTTGGCGAATTATGGAATCCGGACGAAGTTATCGTAAATTTGGGTGCTTTGGCAGACGATATTGCGCTCAATATTTGTGCGGGGAAAATATCTGTTCTCTTCCAGTTGGATTCTACATTCATAGTGGACGGCGATGCCGAGCGTTACATTGTGACAGCGGACATCATCCAGATCATCAATGATATTGACGGAAGAACCAGCCTCGACAGTGTTTACTCTCATTTAAGTGCGGAAGACGCCATAAAATCCAACACGTGGAGACATCCAATTCGGATCACTGGTCGCGAATATCTTAAGGCTATCTCGACCTGATTTCGAACGTGAGACCTCTGCATCAACTGTACCGAGCACAGTTTCTAATTCGCCGCTGCCTTCGCCTTCAACTCCTGTGCGTAATCAAGCACCATTTGGCGGCGTTCCGGCGTGCCGGGGTGGGTTTCGAGAATGCTGGTGGAGCTGTGGTCATTGAGCTTGTCCTCAGCCATCGCAAAGAAACGTGAAATGGCGGTCGGATCATAACCCGCCTTGAGCATCAGCTCGACGCTGTGCCGGTCGGCTGCACTTTCATAGGCGCGGGAATAGGACAGCGCCAGCAGGCCGCCGCCCTGCACCAGAATATCATGGGTACTGTCACCAATATCACCGCCGATCAGCATGATCAGCCCGGTCACGCCTGCCGCGCGGTAAAGCTGGCGCAGACTGTGCTTTAGCTCCACATGGCCGATTTCATGGGCAAGCACGCCCAAAAGCATTTCCGTATCGCCATCAGCGAGTTTTATCAGTTCATCGGTGATGATGACCGTACCATCGGGCAGCGCAAATGCGTTGGGGCCGATAACACCGCCTTCGCGAAATTGCAGATCAAAACCGCCTGCCCCACGGTCCGACTTGGCCGCAATTTTCTCAAAGCCATCGTGCAATTTGGTTTTTTGGTCATCCGGCAGGGTGCTTGCCGAGAAGACTGTCGTATCCAGCGTTTGCAATGTGCCTTTGGACATAAGCTCCGGCACAACTGGCGGCGTTACCAGAACTGCAACCTCAACCAGAGCTGGCACAGCAAAACGATAGATGGAGAAGGCGAAAACGACTGTCAGGACAACAAACAGCAGCAGGCGCGGGTGAAAACCTTCCGCGCGATGGACCCATCCGGCACGGCGGCCTTTTTGCGAGGCAACCAGCCTGTCGATGGCGTCATTATCAGATGTCTGGAAATTGGTCTGATCGGCAAAGGTCAGCCGCCGCGGAATGGAGCCGACCCGATCACTGATCTCGATGTTGGCGAAGGCGGCGGCGGACAAAACTGTCCCATCCGCAGCAATGACAGACACTGTATCATCGGCAAATATGAGACTGGCCTCCCTGCCCGCACTTGAACCTTCGCGGTACCAGAGACCAGTCGTTATTTTGCCGATGTCAGAAGCCAAAATCGATGCCCTCTATATCCATGAATTCCGACCCGACGGCCGAGCCGGTATCCTTGATATCGGAGAAGATTTCACCGACATCGCCATCAAACACAATAGCGGTGTAATCGGCATGGAATCGGGCGAGCCTGACAGCAGCCCATGGCCGCATCAATCCAAGCGTGAGGAGCGTGACGAGAAGATTGGAGATCACCACCCAGGCATAACGCCATCTTGGCATGTCCGAGTAGAGATAGTGACGGCTGTCAAACGTGGTGGCGCTAAAGCCAACGTTGCGCACGCCTGCCGTATAAAGAAGGCCGATGGCTGAATAAATCAGGCCGACAGGTAGAAGCACAAGGTAAACGAGCAAAATCGTGCTGATGTCTGGCGGTGTACCGTTCGCTAAATGCTCAGGATTCAATCCTGCCATTAAGCCTGATGAAATTGTGGCGGCAACGAAAAGAAGAAAGGCTCCACAGACAGTCAGAATCGCTGGCAATATCCACACACTATAGAGGGAGCCGAGTGTTGGCTCCGGCGAGAATGCCTTCCCACCATAGCGCAGGTTGCCAAGTGTGTAGCGCAGCGTCCAGCGGCTGGCGATTGGTGCCAATATGCCGAAGGTAACCACGGCCACGAGACTGCTCAGGAAAAAAGCGCGCACCGCTCCCCAGTAGCCGCCCACGAAATCAAAACGCACATTGCGATAGCTCGTTACACGCGCAGTGAAGCGAAGGCCGCGTAGGATCAGCCATGGAATCGCAATGAGGAAAACAAGCGCCAGGATGAAACCGGCGATTGGCAGGAAATGCAGCAACAGGTTGTAGATGATGAGGTAGCCGATGACGATGATACGGCCGAGCAAAATCTGCGTTGGCCGGGCGTGGTAATCGAACCAGCTATCTGCGAGTTTGGTATTGCCGTAGAAATAGCGGTTACGCCGCACCTTGGCCCAGGCAGAATAAATGCCGAGAGTGACAATCGTCAGAAGTACATTGACGATCCAGATGCCAAAATATTCCTTTGCACTACCGGAAAAAGAAAATCGATGACCTGTGTATTCAGCCGGGCGGCCAAAATGACTTTGCGGTGAGCCTTCCATGTTTCCCCCGAAACAGTTTTGTCCAACAGGACCCCAAGAACTTGCTTAGCCTGACTTGAGGCGGGATAGCAATCGTACCGCCGAAATTTCCCACGAACTCACATTTGATATCGCAGACAAAGCGCTTTCACCCGCCCGATTGTCCTGATATCAGAAATGACACAATGTGGAGGATGCCATGAAGGATGTGCTGATCGAGCTGGAGCGCCGCAGAACTATTGCGCGCGAGGGTGGTGGCAAAACGCGGATTGATGCCCAGCACAAGCGTGGCAAGCTGACCGCGCGCGAGCGCATCGATATCTTTCTCGATGAAGGCTCCTTTGAAGAATTCGACATGTTCGTCGAACACCGCTCCACCGATTTCGGCATGGAAGACACCAAGTTCGCTGGCGACGGCGTTGTCACCGGCTGGGGCACGATCAACGGCCGCACGGTTTTCGTCTTCGCCAAGGACTTTACCGTATTCGGTGGCTCCCTCTCCGAAGCCCATGCGGAAAAAGTGCAGAAAATTCAGGATATGGCGCTGCGCAACCGCGCGCCTGTCATCGGGCTTTACGATGCGGGCGGTGCGCGCATTCAGGAAGGCGTGGCGGCACTTGGCGGCTATGCGGAAATCTTTCAGCGCAATGTGCTGGCATCGGGTGTCATTCCGCAAATCTCGGTGATCATGGGGCCATGCGCCGGTGGCGACGTCTATTCCCCTGCCATGACTGATTTCATCTTCATGGTGCGCGATACGTCCTATATGTTTGTCACCGGGCCGGATGTGGTCAAAACCGTCACCAACGAGACGGTCACAGCCGAACAGCTTGGCGGCGCATCGATCCATACGACAAAATCGTCGATTGCCGATGGCGCCTATGACAATGATGTGGCGGCCCTGTTACAAATGCGCCGTCTGATTGATTTCCTTCCGGCATCCAACACGGCTGAGATTCCTGAAATCGAGTGCTTTCAGAGCACGGAAGAGCCTGATCATTCGCTGGATAGGCTGGTGCCTGACAATGCCAATAAGCCCTATGACATCAAGGAACTGATCCGCAAAACCGTGGATGAGGCTGATTTTTTCGAAATTCAGGAAAATTTTGCCAAGAATATCGTTGTCGGCTTTGGCCGTGTCGAAGGGCGCACGGTCGGTATTGTCGGTAACCAGCCCATGGTTCTGGCCGGTGTGCTCGACAGCGATGCATCACGCAAGGCAGCACGCTTCGTGCGCTTCTGCGATTGCTTCAGCATTCCGATTGTCACCTTCGTCGATGTTCCGGGTTTCCTTCCCGGCACGGCGCAGGAATATGGCGGCCTGATCAAGCATGGCGCAAAGCTGCTCTTCGCCTATGCGGAGGCAACAGTACCAAAAATCACCATCATCACGCGCAAGGCCTATGGCGGTGCCTATGACGTTATGGCGTCAAAGCATCTGCGCGGCGATATCAACTATGCCTGGCCCTCGGCGCAGATTGCCGTGATGGGTGCCAAAGGTGCGGTGGAAATCATCTATCGCAAGGATATTGGCGATGCGGAGAAAATCGCAGCGCATACGAAGCGTTACGAGGATCGATTCCTGTCGCCGTTCGTGGCTGCCGAGCGCGGTTATATCGATGAGGTGATCATGCCCCACTCCACGCGCAAGCGGGTTTCACGGGCACTGCGCATGTTGCGCAACAAGGATCTCGAAAATCCCTGGAAGAAACATGACAATATCCCGCTTTGAGGGCGGGATATCGGTATTCGTATACAGTAATTTGAAGATTTAGCGGCGGAAGCTGAAGCCGCCGCTGGATTCGCGAAGAATTTGCGAGATCGTGCGCTTGTCGCATGGCTCTGCCATTTTGGGGGCGGCCTTTACAAGCTTTGCGCTCGACTTCACTGCAACCTTAGGTAATTTCATGACGCGTGCTTCAGATGGCGACGACGTTTCGTTATTTATTGATAGCATTGTTCACACCTCAAGTTTAACTACCCTCATTAAGAGAATAATCTTGTTCAGCATGCGTCTGTATTTCGGATGCATTGTGACAATAGGAAAATTCAACCGATTTAACAAATCACTATTTGTATCCGATTTTGACTCTCGTTTGAATAAAACTAACAAATCGCAAAAAGGTTCCCCACCCTTAAATATCACGCAAATATTACACTTTGAAACAACAGTAAAAGGCATTATCTCCGATAGAATATGGTTAACAGGGAGATGCCCGATGACCCAGCCTCAGGACATTGTTTACGCGTCAAAGCAGTTTCAGGATTGGCTCACCGCTCTTAAACAACAGGCTGATTTCTCCACCCATAATCAGAGCTTTGCCAGCATGCGCAGTGTGCTACACACCATCCGCCGGCACATGGATATGGAAGCGGTGCTGACCTTTGCCGATGCACTGCCGCCATTGCCGCGCGGGCTGTTCATCGAGGGTTGGCGCCCTGCCCCTGCACAACCGCTTGAATCCGAGCAGGCTCTTGTACGGGCGGTCTATAAGGATATTGCGGCACATCATAACCCACCTGATACAATCGTTCGCGATGTATTCAAAGTTCTGGCCGCGCATCTGGATACCCATGCTGCTACAACAGCGCGGGCGCAACTGCCAGCCGTTCTGCGACCGCTCTGGCCACAGAAGAACAGAATGCACTGATACGGGATTTAAGGTCTCTCAGCTCGACTGAATGCCGACCTTGCTTTGGATCTGGTCAATTGTCTCCTTGACGAAGAAGGTCAGACCGGCAGTTGTCGTCACAATGTGTGTGCCCGTTCCGTAAGGATTGAACGAAACGACATGCGCAAAATTGAGTGTGATGAGATCGCCGTTAACGTCGGTCAGTTTGATCCACATGGCCTTACCTCCCTCTATGACTTGAACAACGTGTTTCCCGATACGCTGTTCCCACCAAGGAAGCAGGATTCCCTAAATCAAGCAATCGAATAGCAAATCCTACCAGAGATTCTTGCCGTCTATGATTTCTGTCGGCACAGAAGCAATATCGAAATCGTCGAAAAGGCGGATATTGACGGAAATACGCGGGTTTTCAAAGTCGGGCTTGTAGTCTGTCCACGACGGATTCTGCGAATAGGTGCCGCAACCGCAAACATTACAATGGTGATGCTTGTTGAAACCATTGCGATTGTAGACAGCATCCGCCTCAGGCGTGACAGTCAGCTTGACCTGATCGGGCGTGTAATAGGCCCACAATGTTCCGCGCTTTGTGCAGAAGGTGCAGGTACACACGGTTGCCGTGGCCGGAGCCTCGCTCACTTCAAATTTGATTGCACCGCAGTGACAGCTTGCCAGAATACCCATCATTATCCCCCATATGGATGATCCAATGTCAGCAGGTATAACTGACACCTCCTGACAGCATATTGTCAGGAGCGATTATCACTCAAGGCTTCCTACGATAGTGATAACTATAGAGTTCCCTGTCAAAACCCAGCGAAGCATAGAGCGCTCTGGCGGGTGGATTGTCAGCAAGAACCTGTAGGCATGCTGCCGCTGCGCCTTCATCCTTCGCCCAGTCGAGCAAAGTCCCGACGACCCGCTGACCGAGACCGCGCTTACGGTAATCCGGGTCGGTGGCAACGGATTCCAGCACCAGCAGGCCATTGCTGATTGCACCATAGGCCTTGGCAACAATTTTGCCGTCCATCGTGACTGACGTGAAGGCTTTGGGCACGACAAGAGAGGCAACCATGGCGGTAAAAGCACTGTGATCTTCTTCGGACCAGCCGGATATGCGCTTGCTTTCACGCAGCCAGCCCGGCGTCATCTCGGGGCAAAGCTCGGCAGCTGCAGCGCTTCCCGCCTTGCGCTGTTTTAGATCGCAATAAAGCACCGCGCTACCGCCCTCAAAGCGATAGCCGCGTTCCACCAGATCAGACTCCATTTCATTGGCAATGCTGGGAACACGGAAAATAGAGCCACGGACAAGCGACTGATAAAGCTTTTCCGCAGCATCAATGACTTCAGCCGGTTCCGCACGCGGGCCGCGCAGCGGATTGACGGAATTGACCCGGCGAATGCTGCCACCGGAAAACCGCATCAGCCAGCCGCCGTGAATGACCTGCCTTGGCGATGGCCAGGCATTGAAACAGGCATCCTCAACACGCCAATTCAGATCATCCGTCACGTTCTTCTCCTAGACCGCCTGTCCTGCAACCCAGCCCGATGACCAAGCCCACTGGAAATTGTAACCGCCAAGCCACCCCGTCACATCAACGACTTCGCCGATGAAATAGAGCCCCTTGGTGGATTTGGCTTCCATCGTCTTTTGATCGAGGCCATCCGTGTCGACCCCGCCAAGCGTCACCTCAGCTGTGCGGTAGCCTTCGGAGCCAGCGGGCTTGACCTGCCATTCATTGATTGCCTTCTCGACACCGAGCAATTGCTTGTCAGAAATATCGGCAAGATGGTTTTGTATCCCGCTGTTTTCGGCAATCAGTTGCGCCAGCCGCTTCGGCAAAAGCTCGGACAGCGCAGTTTGCAGCGCCTGACGGCCATTGCGGGCGCGGGCGGCGCGCAGTGCCTCAAACACCTTGGTTCCCGGCAGCATGGCGACCGTGATCATGTCACCCTCCCGCCAATAGGAGGAGATTTGCAGGATGGAAGGTCCGCTCAAACCGCGATGGGTAAACAGCATGGCTTCAGTGAATTTCGTCTTGCCATGGCTGACAACCGCATCAACGGATATGCCTGACAAGGGTTTCAGCGGTACAAGCGTGTTTTCATCAAAGGTGAGTGGCACCAGCGCCGGACGGGTTTCTGTCAGCGACAGCCCGAACTGTTTTGCAATGTCATAGCCAAAACCTGTTGCACCCATTTTGGGAATGGATTTGCCGCCGCAGGCAACAACCAGCGAGGCGCAACGAACACGCTCCCCGGAGAGCGAGACCACATAGCCGTCCGTAACCGCCTCAATAGAGTCTACAACGGTCTGCAAGCGTAGCTCGGCACCGGCCTCTTTCATTTCCTTGACCAGCAAATTGATGATCTGCGTCGCCGAACCATCACAAAACAGCTGACCCAGCGTCTTTTCATGCCATGCAATACCGTAGCGGTCGACAAGAGCGATGAAATTGCGCTGGGTATAGCGGCGCAATGCGGAAATACAGAAATGCGGATTCTTGCTGATGTAATTTTGCGGGGCGGCATTCAGATTGGTGAAATTGCATCGGCCACCGCCGGAAATGCGAATTTTATCACCGGGGGCTTTCGCATGGTCCACAATAAGCACTGAGCGACCACGCTTACCCGCTTCCACCGCGCACATCATGCCCGCAGCACCTGCCCCGATAATGAGAACATCCACCTGTTTCATCATGGCGAGGGCAACAATTCATCAGTACGGCCGGTTGCCCAATAAGCGAAAAGCCCAACCCATTCTTTCACCACAATGGTGAGATTTTGCAGGGAATCCAAGGGATTATCCTGTGCCGGTCCGGGATATTCAATGCCGGAGGTGCGATAATCGGCAGGCCATGGCACCACATTGAATCCCGCCTTGCGGAAAAGGCCGACCGAACGGGGCATGTGGAAGGCCGATGTTACCAGCAGCCATGTCTCGCCGGGTTTGATATCAAGCAGCTTTTTGGTGAATTGGGCGTTTTCGTAAGTGTCGCGCGATTCATTCTCCAGAATAAGCCGGTCCTGCGACACGCCAAGCGCTGTCAGCAGGCGCGGCGCGGTGGCACCATCCCCCTCGCCATCAAGTACCAGCGTTCCACCGCCGCCCGTAACCACAACTTTTGCGTCGGGGTAGCGGCGCGCCAGAACGGCTGTCTCGACAAAACGATCGCCACTGGCATTGAGTTCATAGCCGCCGCGCACAAGATTAACGCCGCCCTCAAACCCGCCGCCAAGGACGATAATACCATCGACATGAGCAGGTGCCGGTGACGGACGTTGAAACCGGTCTTCCAGTGGATGCATAAGCAGTGCGCCAAGCGAACTCCATGCGGCAAGTCCAAGGATCAGAAATGAGAAAGCTGACGCGGTCATGGCGATGCGGCGCCATGAGAAGCAAACCGCGAAAAAAGCCAGTGCCATCAGCAGAATGGAAAAATTCAGCGGTTGAGCAAGAAACCAGAAGACTTTGGAAACAAAGAAAAACATTGAATAACCTTACGTCAAATTCGCCAGCATTTTGACTTTCTCAATCTCACGCTCAAGGCTCTCCGACCATTCGAGGCTTCGGTGCACGATCTGAAACCCCTCGCGTTCGTACAAGCGTATGGCACCGACATTGCGCGCATGCGCTTCAAGTCGGGCGCTGGAATAACCGGCAGCAGCGATTTTAGCCTTCAGAGCCTTGAGAATGAGCAAGCCAATGCCTTGCCCCTGATAATCCGGGTCAACCCACATATCCGAGATATAGTCGTCATTCTTGTCGCGCGCTCCCCAACCAAGGATAGTGCCACCCTCCTCAGCCACCAGCACGCTGGTAAAATGCTCTTCGGCAAAGGCTTCATAGGCGCGCTCGACATGTGAGCGCATGCCGGGCAATTCGGGTTCGAAGGAAAAGATGTTCGAGGCCCAGGCACGCATCCCCACCGCGGCAAGCGCCGCGATGTCGGCTTGCGTGGCAGGCCTGACTACCACCATTTCGGCGCGTTGAACTTGCCTGCGGCCTGTTCGATGACCCAAGCCGTCTGGAACAGGGTTTCCTCGTCAAATGGCCGCCCGATCAGCTGCAAGCCAAGCGGCAGGCCTTTGCTGTCAAGTCCGGCAGGAACCGCAATGCCCGGAAGGCCAGCCATGTTGACGGTGACTGTGAAAATGTCATTGAGGTACATTTTCACCGGATCAGCAGCCAAATCCTGATCGGCAATGCCGAAAGCCGCCGAGGGTGTCGCAGGGGTCAGGATCGCATCCACGCCCGCGTGGAACACATCCTCAAAATCCTTCTTGATCAGCGTGCGAACTTTTTGCGCCTGCAGATAATAGGCATCGTAATAGCCAGCCGACAGCACGTAGGTGCCGATCATGATGCGACGCTTTACTTCATCGCCAAAGCCGCTGGCGCGGGTTTTTTCGTACATGTCGACAATATCTTTGCCGGGAACACGCAGGCCGTAGCGCACGCCGTCATAACGGGCAAGATTTGACGAGGCCTCCGCCGGAGCCACGATGTAATAGGCTGGCAGCGCGTATTTGGTATGCGGCAGGGAAATATCGACGATGGATGCACCAGCGTCTTTCAGCCATGCGATGCCCTGCTGCCAGAGCTTTTCGATTTCCTCGGGCATACCCTCGACGCGGTATTCCTTGGGAATGCCGATCTTGAGGCCTGTTAATGGCTTGCCAATGATGGATTCATAATCGGGAACAGCGATATCAACCGAAGTCGTGTCCTTGGAATCAACCGAGGCCATGGATTTGAGCAGGATCGCAGCATCACGCACGTCGCGAGCGATTGGTCCGGCCTGATCCAGCGACGAGGCAAAGGCAACAATGCCCCAGCGCGAGCAACGGCCATAGGTCGGCTTGATTCCGACAGTGCCGGTGAAAGCCGCAGGCTGGCGAATGGAACCACCCGTATCGGTGGCCGTCGCACCGGCGCAAAGATGTGCTGCAACCGCAGCAGCCGAGCCGCCAGACGAGCCACCGGGCACGAGATCGGCGTTCGAACCATTTGCGCGCCATGGGTTTTTCACCGGGCCGTAATAGGAGCTTTCGTTGGACGAGCCCATGGCAAACTCATCCATGTTGAGCTTGCCGAGCATGACAGCGCCATCCGCCCACAGGTTCGACGTAACCGTCGATTCGTAATGAGGCTTGAAGCCATCAAGAATGTGCGAGCAGGCCTGTGTGTGAATGCCTTCCGTGCCAAAAAGGTCCTTGATGCCAAGCGGAATACCTTCCAGCGCTCCACCTTTGCCGGCGCTCAGGCGCGCATCGGAAGCCTTTGCCATATCAAGCGCCTTTTCAGGCGTGACGGTGATATAGGCATTCAGGGCCTCATTCGCGGTCTCGATTGCCTTCAAATATGCACTGGTCAGCTCCGTGGCGGTGATCGCCTTGGCTTTCAGCTGGTCGCGCGCCTCGGCAATGGTGAGAGCGGTCAGATCGGTCATATCAAGTCCTGTTTATTGGGCTGGCGTAAGCGCAAGCCGCTTTTCGTAAAATGCACTGTGTTCCGAATCCGGATAGTCGAGAAGCACGCCGCAGCGGGTAAAGCCGGAACGCTCATAAAGCCGCCATGCTGCATCAAAACCCGAACCAACGCCTGTTTCCAAAACGAGACGTGTCATGCCTTTTTCGCGGGCAAGCCCGGTTATGGCATCAAGAAGGATCGAACCAACCCGCTTGCCGCGCACGGACGGCAGGGTGAACATGCGCTTGACCTCGCCGATTTGGCCATCATGCTCTTTGAGAGCACCGCAGCCAACGGCATGGCCATTTTCGTCGCGGGCGATGAAAACGGTAGTGTCCTCACCGGCCATCTGTTCCACGGTCATTTTGAACTGGAATTCGACCGGTGACAGCGGCAGCAGATGCGCGTTCAACGCGTCCACAAGTGCGCGGACGTCATCGTGTAGCGGCGTCTCGACGGCAACCGTGATCGACATACCGGCGCCTACTCCACCACTTTCGGAACGACGAAGAAGTTTTCTTCCGTGATCGGCGCATTTGCCACGATGTCAGCGGCCTTATTGCCATCATTGACGACATCCTGCCGCTTCTTCATGGCCATCGGGGTGACAGAGGTCATCGGCTCGACACCGGCCACGTTCACTTCGTTCAATTGCTCGACGAAACCAAGGATAACGTTCAGTTCGCCGGTCATGCGCGTTGCGTCGTCCTCGCTCACAGCAATACGGGCAAGACGCGCGACGCGTTTGACGGTGGAAATATCGACAGACATTGGGATTCCCGAAATTCAAATCTTGATCAAAGAGCTATAGTGTCCGTTGCGGCCAAGCGCAACGGACAAGTCAGCACGGACAGCCCTGTTTACTTCGCCGTATCTGTGTCGGTGTTGTCTTCCTCGCCCTCGGGCGCATCGGAATCGATCGCGTCATCAGCACCGGGCACGGCAACCGGATCGGGACCTTTGACAGGATTTCCATTGATCGCAACAGAGCCATCAGCCTTCTGATCAACAACCCATTGGATCTTGCCGCCATCGATCTGCGTGCCAAAGTCTTTCGCCAGCTTGACGAACACGATGTACTGCTTGATCGTTTCATCGGTTTCGCCGGCTTTGTTCAGGCGCTCGACCACCTTGTCGAAGCCGGACATTTCCCAGGTCGTGTGGCTTTCAGGCTTCAGCGCCGCAAATGTCACTTCACCCTCGACGGTCAATTCGGCGTCGGGGGTCCGCACAAGGCTCTTCGAGATGACAAGCTTTGGTGGCGCCATCAGGAACTGGGCCGCAGTCTTCGCTTCAAACTCTTCCGAAATGACTTTCGCACGATTGAAATCCATATCCTCAATCGCGCCTTTGACAACGGTATCCAGATCGAGATCCTTGGTACCGACAGTAAGTTCCACGTCGGTTGGAAGGAAAGGCACGCCCCATTCCGGAATCGGCAAAGTGGGATACTTCAATCCGTTGGTTCGCAAGGTATAATGGTAGGCGCCACTCTTGCTGATACCGTCGAATTTTACATCCTGTGAGATATTCTGGACCGCAAAGCTGCCAGCTGGCGTTTCAACTGCGAGGTCTTTTAAATAGTGTGAAAAAGCAAGCTTATCCCAAAATGGTAAGATTGCTGTCAATTTTTGCCTCAGTGCAACTTCTTCAGGTTTTTTGAGTTTCTTTTGATCTCCGTGCGCGATAAAAAATGCCCACAAATCCATCATCTCATTGTTGCGAACGTTCTTTCCCTCCACATTTGAGCCCAACTCACCGGCGCCTACCGTCACCTTCACTGCATCGGTTGCGAGGGAATCCGGCTTGGCAGCCTCCCCGCCCGCAGGAGATGCCTCAGCCAACTTTGATGTTCTGGTGATTAAATTCTCTTTGAAATTCCTCGTTGATTGATTCGACGTGAAATCAACCCCTCCGGAAGTCGAAAGATTAGCAAGCATTTCACCTTTCGATGGACCGGTGCTGACATCAGCGTCCTGCATCGGATTCTTGATCGTCATCTTGGATGAATCGAAAGAGAATGTTGATTTCGAGAAAGTATTGATCTTGGGATCATACAAACCATTCAACTTGAAGCCTTCAGACGCCCAATCCATTATCTGAGGACCCGTTGGTCCTGTAAATTCTACTGAGACAGCGGGAAAGACTGTTGAGGAAATATCCCATGTTCCATCAGCCAATGGCTTGGTCAGGATGCTGTAATCAGTCAAACTGAGCTTAAATGCATCCTGTTTGGGCAAGGATTTCAGGAATGCGTCGGTATTGAATACAATACGATAGGCATCGCCTTCAGGCGTCACCTTCAAAATGCCCTTCTTGATTGCAGTCTTGCCGACATATTTCGACAAAGTATTGGCAAGTTGATCGGCGCCCTTGGCATCAATCGTTTGTGCGAAAGCTGGCGATGACAACGCCATGACGCAGGAAATCAGCAACAGTTTACGCACAATACCTCCAATAGTTCAGTCAATCGTCGTGGTGACGATTACGCGATGTGTGAGAATGGCTTTAGCAACCCAAACTCAAAGCGTAAACTGGTCATTTGTCTTGGCGACAAAGACCTGTGTCTTGCTTCCATCCATTGCAGCGACAAATTTGTCTGGCGTCTGGTCAATGATCGGAAACGAGCCGTAATGACAGGGGATCGCCTTGGCAAATTTGAAATAGCGCTGGGTCGCCAGTGCTGCCACCGCACCGCCCATGGTAAAGCGGTCGCCGATGGGGATTATTCCGATTTCCGGCTGGTGCAGTTCATTGACCAGCGCCATGTCGGAGAAAATATCCGTATCGCCCATATGATAGATTGTCGGCTCATCATCGAAATGCAGAACAATACCATTGGCCGAGCCCAGCGAATGCGAAACGCCATCTTCGGTGATCTGTGCCGATGAATGCAGGGCGTTGACATAGGTGACGGTGAAACCTGTATGTGAGACGGTCCCGCCGGTGTTTGTCGGATCGACCCGGGCAACGCCGCGATTGTTGAGCCACGTCACCAGATCGGCATTGCCGATCACCACTGCGCCGGTATCCTTGGCGATTGCAGCCGCATCGCCGACATGGTCGCCATGACCGTGGGTAAGCACGATGTGCGTTGCACCTTTCGCCGCTTCTTTGGGATCGACACCGTGCGCGCCGGGATTTCCGTTGAGGAAGGGATCGATCAGGATCGTGCTCTTGGCAGTTTCAATGCGAAAGGCCGAATGGCCAAGCCAGGTAATCTTCATGTTGTTTTCCCTTCATTCATCAGTCTTCACTCGCCACAACCGTCTATTGCAGCTATGTGACAATTATTCGAATTACAACGGCCTTTTATCGGCCAATTCAAGTGCAGGAAATCACCATTGACAGTTCTGACCATTGAACAGCTGGAAGATCATGTGGCAGACGGCCAGACTGTCGCCGGGCTTGATCTTGGCACGAAAACCATTGGCATCGCTATTTCCGACCGTGGCTTCTCCTTTGCCAATCCGCGTCCTGTGCTCAGGCGCAGCAAGTTCACCCATGACGCTCAGGACCTTCTGAAGGCACTGAAAAGTGATAATGTCGGTGCGATTGTGATTGGATTGCCTGTCAATATGGATGGCAGTGAGGGTCCGCGCGTGCAGGCAACTCGTGCCTTTGTGCGCAACATGGAAAAGCTGACGGAGTTACCCTTCATCTATTGGGATGAGCGTCTATCGACGGTTGCTGCGGAGCGCGCGCTGATCGGCATGGATGTATCACGGCAAAAACGCGCCGAGCGGATCGATTCCGCTGCGGCGGCTTTCATTTTGCAAGGGGCTTTGGACCGGTTGCAAAGCCTGCGTCAGGATGCAGACGACAATTCCTTCGAATAAGCAAGCGCAGCATTGGCAACCGCAGCGCGGTTTGCCCGGGCAGCCGCAGCGCGGTTCGCCCTGAAGACTTTAACCCAGGCGATAATCTGCTTGCGGCGGCGAAACGCGATCAGGCAGAGCACAAGCCCCGTATCGACGATGCATGCCCGCGCCACCAGCGGCGGAATGCTATCGGGCGCGATACCCAGAATATTCCCATAAATGGTGAAGACCAGATCGTGCATTTCACGGCTGAAGAAGTACATCCCCATGCTCAGATCGTAGTACGAAAGAAAGTACCAACCCCACAAAAAGCTCAATGGGCCCGCCCAGAATATCAGGAAGCTGCGCATTCATTACTCCTAGCGGGGATGAATCTGGTGGGTGTGTAACCCCGTGAAATCACGAGGTATTTTCGAATCACATTGATATCTGCTAAGAGTTTAGGCGCAACGTAAACCGTTTGTTAAGGTTAATTTCAAAAAATTTTATTAAAATTGAAGGTATTAGCGAGACCCTTTTTGGGGCATGCGAAATGGCTGATTCACCTCGATGCAAAATTTCTGACAAAAGTGGTTTGGTAGCGCTGTTGCGCGAGCGTGGTTCCTGGTTCGACAAGCTCACCATGAGGGAGATGGGTGGATGCAACGATAATCGTTAGCGTTGCAGAAATGGGTTCCCACCCCACCTTCGTCATCCTCAGTCCTCGGGTTTAACCCGAGGATGACCCGAGGACCCACGGCTAGAGAGATCAAACGAACGCGAAGGTTTGGTGTTTTCAATGGATGGGTCCTCGGGTCAAGCCCGAGGATGACGGGGAGAGAAAGCCCGAGGACGACGGAAGAATAAGACCTGAAGATAATAGAGGAGTGGATGCCCCTCAATTAGCAGGAGGATAGAGCGAATTGACGATGCTTTTGGCGTTGTGGCGGGCATCGAGCATGCCGTAGGTCGTGCGCCACTGTCCGCCGAGGCGGGTTTCAATGAAGGCATCGGCGATATCTTCCGAGTGCAGATGCCGCAATTCTGCACCGGCGGCGGCCAGCGCCAACTGTTCGGTGAGTATCCGTGCCGCGCCCTCGTCATTTTCCGCAACACGCATGGCCGCGCGCAACACTTCAACCGTGCCCTGCCCGCCGCGCCCAAGCTGCGAGCCGATCCAGTTCAGCACTTCGTCGAACAATTGTGGGCCCCGTTTCAGTACACGCAGCACGTCCAGCGCCATGACGTTGCCGGAGCCTTCCCAGATCGCATTCACAGGGGCTTCGCGATAATAGCGGGCAAGATTGCCCTCTTCGATGTAGCCATTGCCGCCAAGGCATTCCATCGCCTCGTACAGCATCGCCGGAGCGATCTTGGCGACCCAATATTTAACGACAGGCGTCATGACACGGGCAAAGGCCGCCTCGCCGCGGTTTTGGGCCGCGTTGTCGAAGGCGCGCGCCAGCCGGAACGTCAGCGCGGTAGCACCTGCCACATCGAGCGCCATATCGGCCATGACACGCAGCATCAGCGGCTTGTCGATGAGCGGACTGTCGAACACAACGCGGTGACGCGCATGTTGCACGGCTTCGGCGAGGCCCGCCCGCATCATGCCCGATGAAGCAATGGCGCAATCAAGCCGCGTCAGCGTCACCATATCGATAATGGTTTTGACACCCTCGCCCGGACCACCAACCATTTGGCCCAGTGCATTGTCGAACTCAACTTCCGATGAAGCACTGGAACGATTGCCGAGCTTGTCCTTCAGCCGCTGGAAGCGGAACCCATTGGAGGAGCCATCCGGCAGAATACGCGGTACTAGGAAACAGGACAGACCTTCGCGCGCCTGCGCCAGCACCAGAAACGCGTCGGACATCGGCGCGGACATGAACCATTTATGGCCGGTGATACGGTAAAACCCGCTGCCAGCCGGTTCGGCGCGTGTCGTGTTGGTGCGCACATCCGTGCCGCCCTGCTTTTCGGTCATGCCCATGCCGAGCGTCAGGCTGGCTTTTTTGGCCGGTGATTTATTGCTGGAATCATATTTGCGCGGCAAAACCAGCGGCGACCACTCGCGGTACAGGCTTGGCGACGCCATAAGCGCCGCCAGCGAAGCACTGGTCATGGTGATCGGGCACAGATGCCCGCATTCCAGTTGCGCCGTCATATAAAAGCGCGCCGTGCGGGACTGGTGCCGCAATCCATTTTCTACGGGACCATCTTCCCAGATCGACGAATGCAGCCCCTGCGCCACCGAACGGCGCATCAGCGCATGATAGGCTGGGTGGTAATCCACCACGTCAATGCGATTACCCTGACGGTCATGGGTGCGCAGCTTCGGCGTTTCGGTATTGGCCAGCCGCGCCAGATCCTGCGCATCGCCGGACAGCACAAATCGCCCGCTTTGCTCCAGTTCCGTCCGGGTTGCCTGCGGAAACCGCTTGGTAATCTGCATCAATAGCGGATCACCAAGATAGGCGTTGAGGCCGGTCATGGGGGGCGTCTGGTTGAGAACGTCGTGGGTTTTCAAGAAAATGTCCTGATCATTATTTTACTGTCTTTACGGCTGGCCTGTTTCATCCGAACAAGTCCGCACCACGGTCATGAGTCGTGCCATATATGGAATGAAGGTTCTGACAAGCGGTTAACCGATACATCTTCTTCTAGCTGAATCACGGCGCCGATGCAAAATGTCTCAGATGCGATTTTCTGCATTGATGCGATCTATTATGTCTAGACAAAAGAAAATCCAGCTGCCTATCATGCCTTTATATTCATCGTGCCAAAAAAATGAACAAAGGGGTCATCACATGAAATTCAAATGGCATATTGGTGTTGCGCTGGCAGCGGTTCTTGCCTCTGTCGCGCCGTCGCAGGCGGAGACGGCTGTTTCGGTTGGCCTGTCCGGCTGGACTGGCTTTGGTCCGCTGACTCTGGCCAAGCAGGCCGGCATCTTCAAGAAGAATGGACTTGATGTCACGCTGACAAAAATTCCGCAGGCAAGCCGCCATCTGGCGCTGGCTTCGGGCGATGTACAGTGCGCGGCAACAACGGTCGAAACATGGATTGCCTGGAACGCCAATGGCGTGGCCACCAAGCAGATTTTCCAGATGGACAAGTCGTTTGGTGCTGATGGCCTGGTCGTGCGCAATGACATTGCCAAGATTTCAGACCTCAAGGGCAAGGCAATCGCCGCTTCCGCCCCCGGTACGACGCCCTATTTCGATCTGGCCTGGATATTGAAGCATAATGGCCTGTCATTGAAGGACGTGAAGATCGTCAATCTTGAACCCGGCCCGGCTGCGCAAGCCTTTGTCGCCGGACAGAACGATGCGGCCATGACCTATGAGCCCTATCTTTCAACAGTGCGCGGTGCACCTGACAAGGGCAAGATCATCGCCACCACACTGGATTATCCCATCGTGATGGATACGTTCGGTTGCACCAATGCTTTCCTTGAAAAGAACCCGGAAGCGGCCAAGGCTCTCGCCAAAAGCTATTTCGACGCGCTGGATCTGATTGCTGCGGACAAGACCAAATCCTATGAAATCATGGGCGCAGATGTGAAGCAGTCGGCAGAAGTCTTTGGTAATTCAGCACAATATCTGCGCTGGCAGGACAAAGCAGCCAATCAGGCCTTCTTCGAAAAGGATTTTACGAAATTCTCCGAGGAAGCTGCTGATCTCCTGCTTGAAATCGGCATCATCAAGAAGAAGCCTGATATCAGCACTATCGTCGATACGAGCTTCATCAAGTAGTCGGCGGGCTGCAGGAAGATGGTGCGTGGTCGTGGTTCGTGGTTCGACAACCTCACCATGAGGGAGAGTGAGGATGCAACGCTAACTTTAGAGATCGCAGATCAAAAAGATTACGGATCACGAGGGTTGCAGAATATGGCTCCCTTTCATCCGCACTCTCCCTCATGGTGAGCTTGTCGAACCACGCACCACGCACCTTCATCCTGCAGCCACAACCTTTCTCATCTGATCGGGACACACATGGTTCAACCTCTCCAACCCATCAGGGCATCGTCACGCATCCTGCTTGGCGTGCTTTTCTTTATTCTGTTCATCGCCGCATGGTCCGTGGCGACTTTTGGCGGTTTCGTGTCGAGCACGTTTCTCGCCGATCCCCTGACCATGCTGCATGATGGCTGGTTTCTGCTGTCAGAGCAGAATTTTCTTTATGATATTGGCATGACCATCTGGCGGGTTGTCGGCGGCTTTATCATAGCAGCTATCATTGCTGTTCCGCTTGGTGTTGCCATGGGCGCTTATAAGCCTGTTGAAGCGATGCTGGAGCCTTTTGTTTCTTTCGCCCGCTATCTGCCAGCCTCCGCCTTCATCCCGCTGCTGATCCTTTGGGCCGGTATTGGCGAAATGCAAAAACTGCTGGTGATTTTCATCGGCGCCGTGTTCCAGATTATCCTGATGGTTGCGGTGGCCGTGGCCAATACGCGCCGCGATCTGGTGGAAGCCGCCTATACGCTTGGCGCCAATGATCGCGGTATCGTCAAACGTGTGCTCATTCCGGCCAATGCGCCTGACATTGCCGAAACGCTGCGGCTGGTGCTTGGCTGGGCGTGGACCTATGTCATCGTCGCCGAAATGATCGGTGCCTCGTCTGGGATCGGCTACATGATCATCAACAGTCAGGCATTGATGGCCACGGGACAGATCATTTTCGGCATTATTGTTATTGGCGTAATCGGCCTCATCTCGGACTTCCTGTTCAAATCCGTCAATCGTTGGCTTTTCGCCTGGAGGCTCGCATGAGTACGCTCGTCATCAAGGGCGTCAGCCGCATATTTCCCGGCGTGCATGGCGGCCAGCCGACACAGGCTTTGCAACCGACTGATCTTACCGTCGCACATAATGATTTCGTCTCGATCCTCGGCCCGTCAGGCTGCGGAAAGTCGACACTCCTGCGCATCGTCGCCGGGCTTGACCGGCCAACCAGCGGCACGGTGACGCTTGATGGGCAGGAGGTGAAAGGTCCGGGCGCCGATCGCGGCGTGGTGTTCCAGTCCTATACGCTATTTCCGTGGCTGACGATTGAGCAGAATATCGGCTTTGGCCTGCGTGAACGCGGCGTTGGCGAAAAGGAAAAAAGCGAGATCGTCGCCTCCTACATCGACAAGGTGGGTCTGCGCGGTTTTGAGAACCACTGGCCAAAACAGCTTTCCGGAGGCATGCAGCAGCGCACCGCCATTGCCCGGGCGCTTGCCAACAATCCGAAAATCCTGCTGCTCGACGAACCCTTCGGCGCGCTTGATAATCAGACCCGTGGTCTGATGCAGGAGCTTCTGCTCGGCATTTGGGAACACGAGCAGAAAACCGTGATTTTTGTTACGCATGATATTGAAGAAGCGATTTTTATGGCCTCGCGGGTGGTGACGATGTCGGCACGTCCGGGCCGGATCAAATCCATCATGCCGGTGCCACTTGGGCATCCCAGACATTATACAGTGAAGGCGAGCCCTGAATTTACCGAGATGCGGTTGAAATTGACGGAGGAAATCCGCAGCGAGGCGATTTTGGCAGCGGGGGCGCATTAGATATAGCTGTATGTGGGTGGTGCGTGCTTCGTGCTTCGTGCTTCGTGCTTCGTGCTTCGTGCTTCGACAAGCTCACCATGAGGGGAGAGTGTGGATGCAAGATTAATTGCAAAGATTACAGATCATAAGGTCACTGATCACCTGCGTTTCAGAACTTGACTCCCTGCAATCACCCCAATCCCCTCATCCTGAGCCTGTCGAAGGGCGCAAAATAGTTCTGCAAACGGCATCGGTGCGTGGTTCGACAAGCTCACCATGAGGGAGATGGGTGGGTTGCAGGGAGTCAAGGTCGGCAACGTTGGTGAGTTGCCTATGTAATCTGCAACGTTGGCGATTAGCGTTACATCATCCCTCTCCCTCATGGTGAGCTTGTCGAACCACGAACCACGCTCATGCAGCAAACCACGCTCATGCAGCACACAACAATCTTTGAACCAAGGATTTTATTGGGGAACATGGCAGGATATCATGCCAGGTGCTTGCGAGGCGGCGGCATCAAGCCTATAGGGGGGACTTGATATGACATCAAAAGCGCTCCCCCTCCTGTTTCCCCACCGCCATTTGCTTGGCATCAAGAACCTTTCCCCCGAGGATATCAATATTCTTCTCGACCTTGCCGACAGCGAGATTGCTGTTTCGCGTCAGTCGGAGAAGAAGAAGAGCGTCCTGCGCGGACGAACGCAGATCAATCTGTTCTTCGAGGCTTCGACCCGAACACAGTCATCCTTCGAGCTTGCCGGAAAGCGGCTCGGGGCTGACGTGATGAACATGTCTGTGGGTAATTCCTCGGTGAAAAAGGGCGAAACGCTGATCGATACGGCCATGACGCTCAATGCGATGCGGCCGGATATCCTGATTATCAGGCACAGTTCCGCCGGTGCTGCGGCGCTGCTGGCGCAGAAGGTCGGATGTTCCGTGGTGAATGCCGGTGACGGTGCGCATGAACATCCAACGCAGGCCCTGCTTGATGCGCTGACAATCCGGCGCGCCAGGGGCAAGGTGGCGCGGCTGATCGTGGCCATTTGCGGTGATGTGCTGCATTCGCGTGTAGCCCGCTCCAACATTCTGCTGCTGAATGCACTGGGTGCGCGGGTCCGGGTGATTGCGCCATCCACGCTTTTGCCAGCGGGCATCAGCCAGATGGGTGTCGAGGTATTCAACTCGATGGAAGAAGGTCTGAAAGACGCCGATGTGGTGATGATGCTGCGCCTGCAGCGCGAGCGTATGGCGGGAGCCTTCGTGCCGTCGGTGCGTGAATATTTCCACTATCACGGTCTTGATCGCGAAAAGCTCAAACATGCCAAGCCCGATGCGCTGGTCATGCATCCCGGCCCGATGAACCGCGGCGTCGAAATTGCCTCGGATGTGGCCGACGGCTCACAGAGTGTTATTCAGGAACAGGTTGAGATGGGTGTTGCCGTGCGCATGGCTGTCATGGAAGCGCTGCTTGATCCGCGCCGCAACGCGGAAGGAGTGGCAGGATGAGCACGACTGTTCTGCACAATATCAGGATTGTCGATCCATCCCGCAATCTGGATGAAACCGGCACCGTGATCGTAAAAGACGGCATTATTGTCGCCAGTGGTGCCGATGCCCGCAATCAGGGCACGCCTGAGGGTGCTCATGTCATCGACTGTACCGGTAAGACTGTATTGCCGGGCCTTGTCGATGCGCGTGTGTTCATCGGCGAACCGGGTGCCGAGCACCGCGAGACCATTGCATCCGCCAGCCATGCGGCGGCGGCTGGTGGTGTGACCTCCATCATCATGATGCCGGATACTGATCCGGTGATCGACAACGTGGCCCTTGTCGAGTTTGTTCGCCGCACCGCGCGCGATACGGCTGTGGTCAATGTCTATCCTGCGGCGGCTGTTACCAAGGGTTTGCACGGCGAGGAAATGACCGAGATTGGCCTTTTGCGCGCCGCCGGTGCTGTTGCCATTACCGAAGGGCGTAACTCCATCGCCAATACGCAGTTGCTACGCCGCGCCCTCACCTATGCGCGCGATTTCGGGGTTGTGCTCTCGCATGAAACACAGGACCCCTATCTCGGGATCACAGGTGTGATGAATGAAGGGCTTTATGCCAGCTGGCTCGGCCTTTCCGGCAGCCCGCGCGAAGCGGAAGTTATTCCGCTCGAACGCGATCTACGGCTGGCGGCCCTGACAAAGGGTGCCTATCACGCGGCGCAGATATCGACCGCCATGTCGGCTGAAGTGGTGGCACGCGCCAAGCAGAACGGCATCAATGCGACGGCGGCCGTTTCCATCAATCATCTTTCGCTCAATGAAAACGATATTGGCGAATTCCGCACCTTCTTCCGCCTGCAACCACCGCTGCGGCTTGAGGAAGACAGGCTTGCCATGGTCGAGGCGCTGCGCAACGGCACCATCGATATTATCGTTTCTTCGCATGATCCGCAGGACGTCGACACCAAACGCCTGCCTTTCGCCGATGCGGCGGCTGGCGCCATTGGCCTCGAAACCCTATTGGGCGCGGCATTGCGGCTTTATCACAATGGCGATGTGCCGCTCATCCGTATTGTCGAGGCGCTGTCGAGCGGACCGGCCAAAATCTTTGGTCTGGATGCAGGCACACTCAAGCCCGGCGCCCGCGCGGATATGACCATAGTCGATCTTGACGAGCCATGGATTGTGAAGGAAGAAGATTTACGATCACGCTCCAAGAACAGCTGCTTTGAAAGCGCACGTTTTCAGGGCCGGGTTGTTGAGACGTTTGTGGCAGGAAAGTCTGTTTTCAGCATCTAAAGACCGAACCGGGGAAGAACATGGCGGATTTCATCAATGGGCAGGCAGGATATCTTTTTGCCGCGCTGGTTCTTGGCTATCTGCTCGGCTCCATCCCGTTCGGGCTGATCCTGACGCGGCTTGCCGGGCTTGGTGATGTGCGCAGCATCGGCTCGGGCAATATCGGTGCGACCAATGTTCTGCGTACTGGCAACAAGAAACTCGCCGCGGCAACGCTGTTGCTCGATATGTTCAAGGGCACTGCCGCCGTGCTCATTGCTGGCGTGATCAGCCCGCAGGCGGCGATTGTGGCCGGTCTTGGTGCTTTCCTCGGCCACATCTTTCCGGTCTGGCTGAAGTTCAAGGGCGGCAAAGGCGTCGCAACCTATCTCGGCGTTCTTATCGGCCTCGTCTGGCAAGTGGGGCTGATCTTCGCCGCCATCTGGCTGATCATTGCCTATGCAACCCGCTATTCCTCGCTTTCCGCGCTGATTGCCGCCATCATCAGCCCTATTGTGCTCTATTTCATGGGCTATCATCAGGTTGCCCTGCTCTTTGTTATTCTGACAGTCATTGTCTTCATCAAGCACCGCGAGAATATTCAGCGCCTGCTTGCCGGAACCGAAGGCAAGATCGGGTCCAAGGGATGATGGAAGAGCAGAAGGGCATCCGCCTTTCTGACAGTCAACGGCTCAGCTGGCTTCGGCTGATCCGCAGTGAAAATGTCGGCCCCGTTACTTTTCGACATCTGATTGCCCATTATGGTTCGGCCACGGACGCGCTTGAGATGCTGCCGGTACTTGTCCGGCGTGGCGGTGGCCGCCGTCCCATCAAGATTGCAAGTCTTGGGGATGCCGAACGCGAAATGGCGATAGCTGCGCGCATGGGCGCGGTTTTCGTCGGGATCGGCGAGCCTGACTACCCGCAAACCCTACGCCAATCCGACAATCCGCCGCCGCTGGTCGCCATCAAAGGTGATCCTGATGTGTTTCGCCTGCCAGCCGTGGCGATTGTCGGCGCGCGCAACGCATCGCTGGTCGGAATAAAGTTTGCGCGGATCATCGCGCGGGAGCTGGGCGAAGCCGGTTATGCCGTGATCTCCGGCCTGGCGCGTGGAATAGACAGGGCAGCCCATGAAGCGAGCCTCGATACCGGGACTGTTGCCGTGATGGCAGGCGGTCTCGACAAGCCCTACCCGCCGGATAATCTCGAACTCTTCAGGGCAATCCCGCATCGTCGCGGCGCTGTCATCAGTGAGATGCCCTTTGGCTGGGAACCGCGTGCACGGGATTTTCCGCGCCGCAACAGGATCATTGCCGCGCTTTCTCTGGGGCTTCTCGTGGTTGAGGCAGCCGAGCGATCAGGATCACTGATCAGTGCCCGGCTTGCCGGAGAACTTGGCCGTCTCGTCTTTGCCATTCCTGGTTCCCCACTTGATCCAAGGGCAAAGGGCACCAATGCGCTGTTGAAAAACGGCGCGATCCTGGTCACCGAAACATCTGATATTTTATCGGCCATCAGTCCGCTTCTGGATCGTCCCGGTCTCGACGACACGGCTTTTCTCGCTCCAGAAGCGGATTTTCCGACCATTGCTCAGCCAAATGAAACAGACCGAGACCGCGTCATCACTTTGTTGGGTCCTGCACCCGTCGATATTGATGAGCTTATCCGGACAAGCGGAATACATCCCGCTGCCATGAGTCTGATTCTGCTTGAACTGGACTTGGCCGGACGCCTGCAACGTCACTCAGGGGGATATGTTTCTCTTCTTTATGGATGAAACAGTGTTTGCTTCCTTAGCCATAAGATCATTACTTTCAATGTAGGCAATCTCGATCAGATAGGCCAACATATCCAAGTCGTTCAACTTGGCCATGCTACGTAACTCGCCTAACATCTGTTGAATATATCTAATGTTTTCGGTCCGACTGAATTTATTTTCACTCATGACTTCGTCCTTAAATACGCATTTATACTGAAATTGGTCTAATTATATTATGCAGCTCTTTAATCCCGCGGATTTGACAGTTTGCCAGTCTGAACCTCCACAAAATCAATCAAATAGTGATTCGCCTTCTCAAAAAAGGCGGGACTCGCTGCCATTCTCAATATAGCGCCGAAGTCATGAGAAAAATACCATTAATTGTATTATTGGAAATAGCAACTTTAAGTTGCATTTAACGATTTTTCGCATGTAGGCCTTGACGTTCCGAGCAAGCCTGTTCATTTCACAGACCTGTTTCGAAGTGAAAACTGTGCTTTTGTAATGTGACAAGAGCAGGAAAGCTCAATTGAATAATGAACGTTGTCGTCGTCGAATCGCCCGCCAAGGCTAAAACAATCAACAAATATCTGGGTTCAGGCTATACGGTTCTGGCCTCGTTTGGTCACGTCCGTGATCTGCCGGCCAAGGATGGCTCGGTTCGGCCTGATGAAGATTTCGCCATGTCATGGGAAGTCGACGGTGCATCGGCCAAACGTCTCGGCGATATCGTCAAGGCATTGAAGGACAGTGACGGCCTTATTCTGGCAACCGATCCGGATCGCGAGGGTGAAGCCATCTCCTGGCACGTTCTGGAAGTGCTGCGGCAGAAAAAGGCGATAGGCACCAAGCCGGTCAAACGGGTGGTGTTCAACGCGATCACCAAGAGCGCCGTGCTGGATGCCATGGCCAATCCGCGTGACATCGATATGCCGCTGGTTGATGCCTATCTGGCCCGCCGGGCGCTCGACTATCTTTTCGGCTTCACGCTTTCACCTGTACTGTGGCGCAAATTGCCCGGCGCCCGTTCGGCTGGCCGCGTGCAATCGGTCGCGCTGCGTCTTGTCGCGGATCGCGAATCCGAAATCGAGCGGTTCGTGCGCGAAGAATATTGGAATATTGCGGCACTATTGAAGACACCGCGCAATGATGGCTTTGAAGCGCGGCTTGTTTCCGTTGACGGCAAGAAGCTCGGCAAGCTGGACATCCAGAATGCTGAACAGGCTGGCGCGATCCGCACCATGCTGGAAGGTGCAAACTTCAAGGCGGCAACAGTTGAAGCCAAGCCGACAAAGCGCAATCCCGGCCCGCCCTTCACCACATCGACATTGCAGCAGGCTGCATCGGGCCAGCTCGGCTTTTCGGCAACCCGCACCATGCAGATTGCCCAGCGCCTTTATGAAGGTATGGATCTTGGCGGCGAAACAGCCGGTCTGATCACCTATATGCGTACGGATGGTGTGCAGATGGCACCGGAAGCTGTCGAGGCTGCACGCGCGACAATCGGCAAGGTTTTCGGCGAGAAATACGTGCCTGACAAACCGCGCTTTTACTCCACAAAAGCCAAAAACGCCCAGGAAGCCCACGAAGCTGTCCGTCCTACGGATTTTAACCGCCATCCAAAGGATGTGCGCCAGTTCCTCGATGCCGATCAGGCACGGCTCTATGAGCTGATCTGGAAGCGCGCCATCGCCAGTCAGATGCAGTCGGCTGATATCGAACGGACTACCGTTGAAATCGATGCGCAGAACGGTTCGCGCGCGGCTCAATTGCGCGCCACCGGTTCCGTTGTGAAATTTGACGGTTTCCTCGGTGCCTATGTGGATCACCGCGAGGAAGAGGAAGTCGATGAGGACGGTGCCCGTCTTCCCGAAATCCGTGCAGGGGAAGCCCTCGTCCGTGAAAAAATCAATGCTACCCAGCATTCGACAGAACCGCCGCCGCGCTATTCGGAAGCCACTCTGATCAAGAAGATGGAAGAGATCGGCATTGGCCGCCCTTCCACCTATACGGCTATTTTGAAGACGCTTGTTGACCGCGAATATGTCGTCGTGGACAAGCGCAAGCTGATCCCGGAGACGAAGGGTCGCCTGCTCACGGCATTCCTTGAAAGCTTCTTCAAGCGCTATGTCGAATTCGACTTCACAGCTGGTCTTGAAGAAAAGCTCGATGAGATTTCCGATGGCAAGCTGAAATGGAAGGACGTTCTGCGTGACTTCTGGACCGACTTCTTCGGCTCCGTCGATGGCATCAAGGAACTCCGGGTTACCAATGTTCTCGATGCACTGAATGATCAGCTCGGCCCGCTCGTCTTCCCACCACGGGAAGATGGCGGCGATCCGCGTATCTGTCAGCTATGCGGAACAGGCACATTGTCGCTGAAACTCGGCAAATACGGCGCCTTTGTCGGCTGCTCCAACTATCCCGAATGCAAATTCACCCGCCAGCTTGGCGGCGGTGAAGCAGCAAGTGAAAATGGCAATGGCGATGAGCCAAAGGTTCTCGGCAAGGACCCTTACACGGATGAAGATGTGACCGTGCGCAGTGGCCGCTTCGGACCTTATGTCCAGCGCGGCGACGGCAAGGAAGCCAAGCGCGCCAGCCTGCCGAAAGGCTGGACCATCGAAAGCACGGATCATGAGAAGGCGCTGGCGCTTCTGTCATTGCCGCGCGATGTGGGTCAGCATCCGGAGAGCACCAAGATGATTTCCGCCGGTATCGGCCGTTATGGTCCATACCTTTCCCATGATGGCACCTATGCCAATCTGGAAAGCATCGAGGATGTGTTCTCCATCGGTCTCAACCGCGCCGTTACGGTGCTGGCTGAAAAACTGGCGAAAGGTCCGGGACGCGGACGCGGCACACCGGCGGCGCTGAAAGATCTGGGCGAACATCCCGATGGCGGCCCGATCACGGTGCGCGATGGCAAGTATGGTCCCTATGTCAATTGGGGCAAGGTCAATGCAACCCTGCCAAAGGGCAAGGACCCGGCAACTGTCACGGTGGAGGAGGCCTTGCTTCTGATCGCCGAGAAAGCCGGAGCCAAGGGTGCCAAGAAAGCCCCTGCCCGCAAGGCAGCGGCCAAAAAGCCCGCGGCGAAGAAACCGGCAGCCAAAAAAGCTGCACCGAAAAAAGCAACGAAAGCAAGTTAAGGACATACCGATTGGCACGCCGTATCTCTCCACCCAAAGGAAAAAAGCGGCCTGCCAGTTCCGCGAGCCCTGACCGCGAACCCTATCTGCCCAGCCGCGACGAGATTCTCCAGTTCATCAAGGAGAATCCGGATCGTGCGGGCAAGCGCGATATCGCCAAAGCCTTTAATCTCAAGGGCGATGCACGCATCGGCCTCAAGGACGTTCTGCGTGATCTGGCCGATGACGGCCTTGTCGAGAAGCGGGCAAAGCGCCTTGCTGTGCCCGGCAGCCTGCCCAGCGTTGCGGTTCTCGACATTACCGGCCGCGACGGCGATGGCGGCCTGATTGCCAAACCGGCGGAATGGCCAGCCGATCATGAAGACCGCCCGCCCACCGTTTTCATCCGCGCCTCGCGCAACCAGAAGGGCCCGACACCGGGCGTTGGCGACCGCGTTCTTGCGCGCATCTTCGTCGGGGCTGATCCGAGCGGTCCAGCCTATACGGCACGCGTTATCAAGCGCATCGAACATCGCAAGGATGCGGTGCTTGGTGTGCTGCGCCATCTCGACAATGGCGAATGGCGGATCGAACCAGTCGAGCGGCGGCAGGCGGAACTATCAGTTGACCCTACCCAGCTGAACAATGCCAAGGCCAACGATCTGGTCGAAGTGGAAGTGACCAAGATTGGCCGTTACGGTCTGGCGCTCGCCAAGATCAGCCAGATCATTGGCTCGGTTGCCAGCGAACGTGCCTTGTCGATGATCGCGATCCACGAGCATGAAATCCCGCATGTCTTCCCCGACAGCGTGACCGAAGAGGCTGACAAAGCCAAACCCGCAACCATGGCGCACCGCGAGGACTGGCGGCATGTGCCGCTCGTCACCATTGATCCGGCTGATGCCAAGGACCATGACGACGCCGTCTATGCGGAGCCTGACACCGACGAAAACAACCCCGGCGGCTTTATTGCCACCGTCGCCATTGCTGATGTTGCCGCCTATGTGACGCCGGGATCAGCGCTCGACCGTGAAGCGCTCAAGCGCGGCAATTCGGTCTATTTCCCTGATCGTGTCGTGCCCATGTTGCCCGAGCGTATTTCCAACGATCTATGCTCACTGAAAGAACTGGTCGACCGTCCCGCCCTTGCCGTGCGCATGACCTTCGGCGCCAATGGGCGCAAGATTTCGCACACCTTCCACCGCATCATGATGCGCTCCCATGCGCGGCTGTCCTATCCGCAGGCACAGGCGGCGATTGACGGCGCACCGGATGAGAAGACCGCCCCGATCCTCGACAGCATCCTGAAGCCCGTATGGGCCGCCTATACGGTACTGAAACGCGGACGCGATGCCCGCGAACCGCTGGAACTCGATCTGCCGGAAAAGAAAATCCTGCTGACGCCTGACGGTAAGGTCGACAAGGTGGTGGTCCCTGCCCGCCTCGATGCGCATAAGCTCATCGAAGAATTCATGATTCAGGCCAATGTCGCCGCGGCCGAAACGCTGGAGCGCAAGCGCCAGCCGCTGATTTTCCGCATCCATGATGCGCCGTCGCTGGCCAAGCAGGAGATATTGCGCGAATTCCTGCGCACGCTCGACATTTCGCTGGCGCGCGGCGCGGAACTGCGCCCGAACCAGTTCAACCATATTCTCAAGCGCGTTGAAGGCAGCGAGCAGCAGGAACTGGTCAATCAGGTGGTGCTGCGCTCGCAATCGCAGGCGGAGTACAATCCTGAGAATATTGGCCACTTCGGGCTCAACCTCCAGAAATATGCGCATTTCACCTCGCCGATCCGCCGTTATGCCGATCTGATCGTGCACCGCGCGCTGATCACGGCGCTGGGTCTAGGCCCCGACGGCATCACCCACAAGGAAGAGGAAGATCTGCCGGAAATCGCCGCGCTGATTTCCACCTCCGAGCGGCGCGCCATGGCGGCTGAACGCGACACGGTTGACCGGCTGATCGCCCATCACCTTGCCGGACAGGTCGGCAGCAGTTTTCAGGGCCGCATATCGGGTGTCACCAAGGCTGGCCTCTTCGTTGCCCTTGCGACATATGGTGCCGATGGCTTTATTCCCATTTCAACGCTGGGTGATGATTACTATCATTATGACGAAACCAATCACGCCCTTTCGGGCGAGCGAAGCGGCAAAGGCTTCAGGATGGGCGATATTGTCGAGGTCCGCCTGATCGAGGCTCTGCCGGTTGCCGGTGCATTGCGGTTCGAGATGTTGACCGAACCGCACGCTGTTCCCAGCGGTGTGCGCTCACACCACAAGGCCAAGCGTTTTGCGCGCGGAAACCAGAAGCGCCCCGGCGGGTTCTCCCGCGGCGGGCGAAGAGGATAAGGGATGACGGAGCAGATTTTTGGCGCGGATACCGCCCCGGCAAGGCCCAAACGCCTTGTGGGTCAGGCCATGTGGCGCGGTTTTCGCAGCCGCTGCCCCCATTGCGGTGAAGGCAAGCTGTTCCGCGCCTTCGTCAAATCCGTTGATCGCTGCGCCGTCTGCGGTGAAGACTATACCCACCAGCAAGCCGATGATTTTCCCGCATATATTACCATCACAATTGTAGGTCATATTGTGCTGGGCGGATTCCTTGCCGTGGAAACGCTCATCCTGCTTTCAAGCTGGGTGCATCTGGCAATCTGGGCGCCGCTGACGGTGCTCCTGTCGCTCGCCCTGCTCCAACCCATCAAGGGCGCGATTATTGGATTGCAATGGGCCAATTACATGCATGGTTTCGGCGGCGAAACCGATGAACTGGAACCGCCGGAACGGTGACATGATGGCATTGAGTGACCTCGACAAATCTGCAAAGGACAAAGCGGGATCGGCAACGGCCCGCTTAAGGCCGCGCGATGCCGCCTCGCTTCTGATCATCGACCGCTCAGCCAAGGATCTGCGCATTCTGATGGGCCGTCGCCATATGCGCCATGTTTTCATGCCGGGTAAATTCGTCTTTCCGGGCGGGCGCACCGAACGGGCTGATGGACGCATTGCCGTCACCAGCGAACTGACCCCCTCTGACGAAGCCAAGCTGCTTCAGGGCATGGGCACGCGCCCCAGCGCTCAGCGTTGCCGGGCGCTTGCCCTGTCCGCCATCCGCGAAACCTATGAGGAAGCCGGTCTTCTGCTTGGCAAACATGTTCCCGCCGCATCCATCGGCCATCCGGATTGGGCTGCCTTTGCCGAGCGCAGGATTTTGCCCGATCTTTCCGCCATCCGCTATTTCGCCCGCGCCACCACCCCGCCCGGCCGTACACGCCGTTTCGATACACGGTTTTTCATGACGTTCCGCGAAGCGGTGGCCGACAGCCTGCCCGAAGGCACCGGCCCCTCGCAGGAGTTGGAAGAACTCTGCTGGCTGCCGTTTGACGAAGCGCTGAAACTCGATATTCCAACAATCACCCGCGCCATCATTCAGGAGGCGCAGGCACTGCTGGAAACCAACCCGGCGCTGCAACCCGGCCATTCCGTCGTTCAATACGCCATGAAATACGGGCGCTTCGTCCGAGAGGTTTTCTAGTGGATTCCCTGCAGCAGACACCGGACCATATTGCGGTCCGGTCCTCATGGCGCGCGCTGGTTGCGGCCATCGCAACCATCAGCGCCGTCGGTGTCGCCATCGGCCTTGGCATTCCGCTGCTCAGTGTCATTCTGGAAAGCCGCGGCCATTCCGCCACGATGATCGGCCTCAACGCCGCCGTTGCCGGTATTGCTTCGATTGTTGCCGCCCCCTTTGCCGCCTCCATCGCTGCGCGGCTTGGGGTTGTGCCCACCTTGCTGATCATGCTTCTGATCGGCGCCTGCTCGTTCTTCGGCTTCTATGTTTTTAGCGATTTCTGGGTCTGGGTCATTTTGCGCGTTTTCCTGCATTTTGCCCTGACAGTCCTGTTCATCCTGTCGGAATACTGGATCAACACGGCCGCCCCGCCGGAAAAGCGCGGGCTGGTGCTTGGCGTCTATGCAACCGTCCTGTCGCTCGGCTTTGCGCTTGGGCCATGGCTGTTTTCGCGCATCGGCAGCACCGGCATGATGCCCTTTGCGGTCGGCTTCGGCATCATCATTTTTGCCATGCTCCCGGTGCTTCTCGCCTGGAAGGAAAGCCCTGATTTCCACGAGGAAGAGCATGTTCCCTTCGCGCCCTTCATCTGGGCCGTGCCGACGGCGACGGCTGCCGTCTTCGTCTTCGGCGCGGTGGAAACCGGCGGCTTTGCCCTCTTCCCCGTTTATGGCACGCGCATTGGTTATTCCGAAGCACATGCCGCCCTGCTCCTGACCACCATCGGCCTTGGCAATGTGCTGATGCAAATCCCCATCGGGCTTTTGAGCGATCATGTGCAGGACCGCCGCAAAATCCTGCTCGTCTGCGCCCTCGTCGGCCTTGCGGGCATGTGCGTCCTGCCCTTCATCACCGGCAACTGGTATCTGGTGGCGGGGCTGTTCTTCATCTGGGGCGGCGTGGTTGCCGGGCTTTATACGGTGGGCCTTGCCCATCTCGGCTCGCAACTGACCGGGCGGGAACTCGCCTCGGCCAATGCGGCTTTCGTGTTTTGCTATGCCGTCGGCATGCTGGTCGGCCCGCAGGCACTCGGCCTTGGCATGGATGCCATGGGCCCCAGCGGATTTGCCGTATCGCTGGCGGTGTTCTTCGCCGCCTATGCCCTGCTGGTGGGGTCAAGACTGATCAGCCGGCGGAGTTAGGCGAGCGCCTCCAACAGGCGATCACATGGCAAGGATTGAAGCTAACCACCTGCGATTGCACAACAATATAATGATGCAACTGTAGGGATGCATGTTTGTTGCCAATGCGCTACAGGCACCAAGCAATGGCGCCAAAGCCACGGCATATCCTTGACTGTCAGGCGCTTATAAAGCCATGCTTTTCCATATTAAATATTCTATCGATTCGTATTTTTGACTGACTGCCAATTTTTTACGGCCACCCATATTGAGGACCATGTTTTATGACTTTTCACGCCAAAGCTGCGTGCATTTCCGCGCGTCCCATTCCCCTCGCCACATTCCGCCAGCATCTCCTGTACAGCGTCTGCGTGACATTGCTAATGGCTGGCCCAGGCTTTGCACAATCCGTTACCCCGCAACCTGACAACAACCCTCCCCTGGCAAACCAGCAGAATGGTAACAAGACAGTGGGTACCGGCGAAACATTGGTCATCAACACAGGCGAGACTGTCGGCAATATCATCCTCAATGGTGAAAAGGCTTGGACCACTACTGAGAGTGGCATTGGCGGCCTTGCCAATGTCTTTGGTCAGATGAGCAATGGCACTGTCAACAAGGGTGGTCGGTTGATTGTGTATGCTGGCGGTGTGGCCAAAGACGTCGCCATCAATGATGGTGGCTTTGCCCAAACCCTTGATCAGGGTCGAATATCAGGCACGAGCACAGTCAACAGCGGGGGCATATTGAATGTCAATGCTGGCGGTACAGCCTACGACATCACCGTCAATGATGGTGGCTTTGCCCACATCTTGGATCAGGGCCGCATATCAGGCAGGAGCACCGTCAACATGGGTGGAGAATTGTACGTCAACGCTGGTGGTACAGTCAAAGATGTCAGCGTTGAGGGTGGAAATCTTTGGGTGGAAAAGGACAGCAAGGCAACCGGCGGTATCACCATCAATGGCGGCAAGGTTGATATTATCGGCGAGGTCACAGGCAAGAGCACCGTCAACACGGGCGGGAAATTGCACGTCAATCCCCATGGCACAGTCAAAGATGTCAGCGTTGAGGGTGGATATCTTTGGGTGCAAAAGGACGGCAAGGCAACCGGCAGTATCACCGTCAATGGCGGCCAGGCTGATATCACCGTCAATGGCGGCCAGGCTGATATCACCGGCGAGGTCACAGGCAAGAGCACCGTCAACACGGGCGGGAAATTGGCTGTCGATGCTGGCGGTGCGGCCAGCGATATTATCGTGAGTGGAAACGATTCTACCCAATGCACTGATGACTGCAGTTACCTCCTTGTTGACGGAACCAGTGGCGACGTCACCATCAACAATAACGGTATGCTCAGCGGCTCCGGCAAGATTGGTAACCTGACGGTACATGCGGGTGGTGCGGTTAGCGCGGGTTCTGGTTACGACATACTTGGCGCTTTGACAGCAACCGGCGATGCGACATTCGACAAAGGCAGCATCATTCAAGTGAATGTCGCCAATGATGGCTCGCGCACCAACCAATTTGTGGTGAAGGGGCAGGCAAACCTTTCGGGTGGCACGGTCAAACTGCGCTCAGATGATATTTTCGAAATCGCAGCCGACGGTACCAAGATTTTGAAATATCCAAGCACGGAACAAATCGAGCGTCTGTTCCAGAAAACCCTTGTTATCCTGACCGCCGAAAAGGGCGTGACCGGGAGATTCGATGCGCTCACACCACAGTATGATTACAACTACATCACCCCTTCACTCACCTATACGGACAAGACGGTCAGTCTGGGCGTTGGCCTGAAGAATGCCGCCCAAATACAGGATATCGTTCTTGTGGATGCCAAGACAAAAAACCAGAAGAGCGTCGGTTCGGCAATCAAGTCGCTCGGTCTTGGCAATCCCTTGCTCTCGACGGTGCTGTTCTCGCGCAAGGATGAAGTGCTTGATTATGATGCGCTGTCGGGGGAAACGCACGCTACGCTGGAGGGTGTCCTGTTGCACGATGCTGGCCTTGCCCGCGATGCGGTAAGTGACCGTGTCAGGGCAGCTTTTGATGGTGTTGCCGTCAAACCGGTGCCAACCGTGGCTCTGGCCTATGGTCCTGATGCAAAGAAGGGCAGCAAAGCCGCAGGCGAAGCCTTTGTCCCGCTGCTGCCAGCTGTTCCCACCAC
>NZ_JBFRDN010000030.1:0-65197 GCF_052113785.1 Phyllobacterium sp. TAF24
GCAAACCAGAGCCCGCAGTCGCCAATGATTGCTTCTTACGATCTCGCCACAACACGAGCTGCGTAAAGACAGACACGAGAAAGCGGGGCGGACCTATGTCCGCTTCGCTTCTTCCTTCACTCTGCCGGTCAGCCCGGCATTGAATACAAGCATGTGTGTGATGTTTTTTACGTAATGGTCTGAGCTTGAAATTGGCCATTGGTTAATTTAATCTAAACTTAACTTACCGTTCTCGAAGAGGTTACATCATGCGCCAGCTTTTTTCTCTTTCTGCGGCCATTTTGATTGGCGTTGCTTCGCCCGCAATGGCTGGTCCGGCTTATAAGTCGGAAGATATTGTCAAACATTTCGTCAACACGGCGGATCTTGGTAAGTCACGCGCAATTTGCGTCGGGACGGATCAGGAATGTGCGAAGAAGATTGTGAACCCCACTGCTTCGCCGTTGAACATGAAGGTTACATTCGAGCTGAATTCCGATCGTTTGACGGAAGAAGCAAAGCAGACTCTTGGCGAGTTTGCCAAGGCACTCAACGACCAGCGCCTTCAGGTGGCGACGTTCCAGGTTGAGGGTCACACGGATGCAACCGGTACGGACAAATACAATGACACATTGTCGATGCGCCGGGCGGAGTCTGTTTCTGCGTATCTCAGCCAGCTCGGTGTTTCTCCCGAGCGTCTGAAGGCAGAAGGCTTTGGCAAGCGTCATCCAAGCGTGAGCGATCCTTTCTCTCCGGAAAATCGCCGCGTAGAGACCCGTCTGGTGCTTCCGCAGGGTTAAATCCAGCGGACACAGGCAAAGCTCTTTGCGGCTGCTTCGCCTCTGCGATTGGTAAGACGGTATGGTTTTAATGGCGGGAGTCTGCAGTAGCGGGCTCCCGCCAAATTTATTGGGTCCCCCCTTGGATCACCGGACCTGATCGATTTTACATGGGGCTATTTCAGATTCCCGCGTGTGGCGTTAAAGTGCCGGGATTGCGTTCGTCATACGAAGTTGCACCGGTTGAGATAGGGAGACAACGCCATGTCTGAAACACGTCGCAAGCTGACCACGATCTTTTCGGCGGATGTTCAGGACTACACGCGTTTGATGCAGGCAAATGAAGAGGCCACGCTCGACACGCTCAAGCAATATCGTGACTCTATGAAGCTATTGATTGAAGCCCATGACGGGCGGGTCATCAATACTTGGGGCGATGGGCTCATTGCTGAATTCTCCAGTGTCGTCGAAGCGGTGCGCGCGGCTGTCGATGTTCAGAACGACCTTGCAGGGCACAATGCCAAGCGTCCGAATGAGTCGCGTATGCTTTTTCGCATCGGCATCAACCTTGGTGATGTCATTGTGGAAGGAGACGATATTTATGGCGATGGCGTTAATGTCGCCGCCCGGCTGCAGGCGTCGGCGTCCGCTGGCGGCATTGTAATATCCAGCACGGTGTACGAGCAGGTTCGCAACAAGATGACTGTCGGCTTCGAGTATCTTGGGCAGCTTTCACTCAAGAATATCGAGGGTGGTATTTCGAGCTATTCCGTCCGGATTGGCGAAGACGCCGTCATGCCTGTACGGCTGACATCCCCAGAGCAGGTACAGCCGCAGGGCTATCATCGTGTTGGCAGTGCCCACACCGAGATCAGCTCAATGAAGGACCCGTCGCACAGGAAGAGGTTCGGCATACTGGGCGCAATAGCTGCAGGAATTGCCGCTATAAATGTGCTCTCCTGGGAAGGCGATTTCTGGGCAGCATGGCCTATTCTTGGCATTGCTGTTTTTGCGGCCCTTATCTGGATACGAACAACCACGCGGATTGACCGCTTTATTGCAATGCTGACCCTGATTGGCCTTGTGCTTGCCAGCATCAATGTTCTTTCCTGGGAAGGAACGCTCTGGGCACCATGGCCGCTGATTGCGCTGGCGGTTGTCGGCGGTATCCGGTGGTTCACCCATGAACGGGGTAGCGCGCGCGGTTGATGCTTCGATTGCTCCAGCTCAACACGCAATACATCTTGATAACAGCCTTGATAAAAGGCGGCGCAACACACAGATATAGGGAACACCTTTATTTGTCGACCGGATGAGACCCGGAGTAAGCTTCCCTTTCAGCAAGAGACATTGTTGATTGATAAGTCTTGGCGCTCAAAACCCGGTAAATCGATGCACCGCCTGATGGAAGAGAGAAAATGAACAAATACGAAAAGAATTCTGACACCATCTCCAAACTGTCTCCCGAACAGTTTCGCGTCACACAGCAAAATGGCACCGAACGCCCGGGAACGGGTGAGTATCTGGACAATAAAGAGCCCGGCATCTACGTCGATATCGTGTCGGGCGAACCGCTGTTTGCGTCTTCAGATAAGTTTGAATCGGGATGTGGCTGGCCAAGTTTCACCAAGCCGATCGAACCTGCTTATGTGAATGAGTTGCGCGACGACAGCTATGGGATGGTTCGCATTGAAGTGCGCTCAAATCACGGCGACAGCCATCTGGGACATGTATTCCCCGATGGTCCGCAGGATCGCGGCGGTCTGCGCTATTGCATCAATTCGGCTTCGCTCCGGTTCGTTCATCGTGATGACATGGAAACCGAGGGCTATGGCGCTTATCTGAATCAGGTGGAGGATATCTGAATGGCACAAGAACGGGCAGTTCTGGCTGGCGGTTGCTTCTGGGGCATGCAGGATTTGATCCGGCGCTATGAGGGAGTAATATCCACTCGCGTCGGGTATTCCGGTGGTGATGTACCAAATGCCACCTATCGCAATCATGGCACCCATGCGGAAGCCATCGAGATCATTTTTGATCCTGACCGCATCAGCTATCGGAAGATTCTGGAATTCTTCTTCCAGATTCATGATCCCTCAACGCTCAATCGTCAGGGTAACGATCTGGGATTGAGCTATCGCTCGGCCATTTTCTACACCAGCGACGAGCAAAAGCAGGTTGCCGAAGATACGATTGCCGATGTTGATGCGTCCGGCCTGTGGCCCGGCAAGGTTGTGACCGAGCTTGCCCCGGTTGGCGATTTCTGGGAAGCGGAAGCAGAACATCAGGATTATCTGGAGCGTTATCCCAATGGCTACACCTGTCATTTTGTCAGGCCGAACTGGACGTTGCCTGTAAGGGATAAGGCAACTGCATCCTAATCTGATCCTCAAGGCAGAAAAGTGCGGCGCTTTACATTATGCGCCGCCTGCCTTCGTGAGATAAATAACGCGTTCTCCGGATCAACAGGAGAACGCGAGGGGAATTTCGGGGTGAAAACAGCGATTCGAATTGGATTTTTTGCGGCTTGCGTCGTCCTTGCGCCGCTGTCTGCTCAAGCTGAGTGGCAGGCTGTCGAGAAGGTGGAGACCTATGCCATCACAGGTAAATCCGGTGCGGAACTCTATGCTTCGATCGGCCAGCGGAGCCCGTTGATTGGCGGCTCGACCCGCGTTATTGCCCATACCAATTTCAAACTGACGTGGCAGCGGAAATACGAAAGGCAGGGCAATGCCTGTACGCTCGTTTCCGCCAAGCCAAAACTCATCATCACTTACACCTTGCCAAAACCTGCCGAGCGGCTTCCCGCGCCAGTTCAGGCAAATTGGGAAACCTTTATTGCCGGTGTTCAGACCCATGAAGCCGTGCATGGTGTTACCATCAAAGACATGGTCAAGGCCATTGAAGCGGCTACCATCGGTCTGTCTGTTCCCGACGATCCCGATTGCCGCAAAATCAGGGTTGAAATGACCAAACGCCTTTCTGAGCTATCTCTCGCACAGCGTCAGAAAGGCCGGGACTTTGATCGCGTCGAAATGGGTGAAGGCGGCAATATTCAGCAGATGGTTCTGCAATTGGTCAACGGCGGGTGATCCTGTAAACCGCTGCTGGCGGCAGATTGCAGACGGCACGGCCTATATGGGTTGCTCTGAGATCAAGGCGATCGAGGACACGCTGCGGGACAGGGCATCGCGGACCGTAGGTGAACTGATAAAAGGCTCCATCCTCGCGCAGATAATGAAACGCACCGGCGAGAATATCGGTCACTTTCTGCGCAGGCATCGAGAGCAGGGGTAGTCCGCTTACAACGGCTGATACAGGCGTGCCCTCAAAAATCCCGTTCTGTGCGAGTTCTGCTGCATCCATCAACAGCACTCTGGCTTGAGGGAACCGCTTTCCGAGGATTTCCCGGAATTCCGAGCCGAATTCGATGAGCGTCAGATCGCTCTCTTGGATACCCTTCTCCAGAAGGGCTCTGGTGAATGCGCCCGTGCCGGGGCCAAGCTCCAGCACCGGACCGTTGTTCGGCCGGATTTCCTGGGTCATGATCCGGGCCAGCGCTTTGCCCGACGGGGCAACAGCTGCAACCCGCAATGGATCAGAAAGCCATGTCCGGAAGAAGTAAGCGAAGTCAGCCCAAGTGCCTGTATTTGTCATTTCATCTCCACATGGTCAGCTGTCCGTAAAACCATCGACTTTACGGACAGTGCCAAAGATTTCGGGTTAAGATCTCAAGGCTTTCAGAGCGTCCAGATTACTGTCGTCGAAATCGGTTGAGCGCGATACGTGTTCCCATTCAGCTGCCGCCTTGGTGCGCCGCGCTTCCGCTTCGTTGAATACGTAGAGGGCGTCGTTGCCAAGCAACAGGTGGGCGGGCAGCGTTTCCTGTTCGGCGAGGTCGATAATCACCTGGGATATCTTCTCGGGATCACCCACCTCATTGCCGACATAGGCCCGCAAGATCTTCGTCAGTGCACCAACACTTGCCTCGTATTCGGGCAATAAGGTGGGGATGTTGTTCCTTGCCGTCGAGCCCCAATTGGTGCGCATACCACCAGGCTCAACCGCAATGACCTTGACGCCAAAGGGGGCAACTTCCTGCGCGAGTACTTCCGTCAGGCCACCGACGGCCCACTTTGCCGATTGATAGGCACTGAGACCCGGGGTGCCGGTGCGTCCGCCTACTGAGGAAATATTGATGATATGGCCGGAACGCTGGCCGCGCATCACCGGCAGTGCGGCCCGTATCAAGTTCACCACGCCGAAGAAATTGGTATCGATCTGTGCGTAGAAGTCCCTTTCATCTGTCTGTTCGAAAGGGCTGACCTGCCCGTATCCGGCATTGTTCACGAGGACATCCAACCGGCCAAATGTATCGACCGCCTGTTTGACGGCAGCATGCGCTGCATCTGCATTCGTCACATCAAGCGGCACAATCAGTATCCTGTCGCCAAAACGCTCTTTGAGGTCTGCGAGAGTGGCCGTGTTGCGGGCGGTAGCAACAAGGCTTGCCCCAGAGTTAAGGACAGCCTCGGCGATTGATCGCCCAAGACCATTGGCACTTCCTGTAATCAACCAGACTTTTGACATTGCATTGCCTTTCAATGATAATGAGTGAATAAGCACTCATTTAAGTGTTAAATTTGAACGCGCTTAACTGGCGGAGATTGCGCCCCAGAAAGCGTCGAAACCGGATTTCTTGTATGTGCTTGCATTTTTGGGATCGCGGGCGATGAAATCGAGCGTCATTTCCGACAGCGATTCCATAATTCCGCCTATGAACCCGGTGGGCTGTTGTCTCAGGGCACCCGTCGTGAAACCTTCTTCCAGCATTGCGGTGATATCGCGAAAGGCTTCCGAACCTGTCTTCTTGCTTTGCTCGGTTATACGGTTTGAAATACCGAGCTGCCGCATCGTCTTGCGTTTGGCGGGGTTGGCCGCTGCCCAGTCAAGCGAGCGGCTCCACAAATGTTCGCAGCGCTCCTTCAAGCTCGCCTTGGCAGGGTAGCCAGTCGTAATTGCAGCGCGCAAATCCGATTTGATATCGAGGTAGAGCTGGTTCAGCAATTCGTCCTTGCTGGGGAAATATGTAAACAGCGAACCCTCCGCAACGCCGGCATCCTTGGCGATCTTTGCCGTGGATGCACCTGTGCCAAGAACAGCGATGCTTTCAGTCGCTGCTACAAGAATGGCGTTTCGTTTGTCTTCGCTGAGCGGACGAGCCACTGCATAATTCCTTGAGTGAGTACATACTCACTTATAGAGAAGTGTCCGTTCCAGCGCAAGCGATTTGTTGCAGAGCCCGGAGAGACAGTCATCAAAGCTCAAACAGACCACAATATTCAAGGCTACAACCCTGCAATATGGGTTGTAGCCGCGACTGCTATAGCGGCTCGGCAAGTGTGAAACGCTTGGGCAGCAATCGCTCGAAATAAGAATGGCATGCGGCCGAAATCTGGTTGGCGTCATCAAGGAGAAAATTATCCGGCAAATGTTGCGTTTTTCCGGCGACATTGGGGAGAGGAACCAGTTGCGGACTTGTAGCTCCATTGGCGTATTGCAAGGCGACTGATCCACCACCGCGCGCTGCCGCCTCAACCGCAAATGCGCCCGCTTCAAAGGCTTCTCTGGCGTCTGTCGTATTGATGGTGCTGATGTTGCCACGCGGCAGATAGCCGAATGTGTCAACCCGTGCGCGTGCGCCCGGCAAGCCTTCCCGCAGGAGTTGTTCGATGGCCATACCCAACTCTCCACCCGAAAGCCGGATATTGCCATGGGCGTCGCGTTCGAGCCGGTCAGCGGGAACAAGGTTTTCCACCACAGCACGGCCATCTTCACTGGTGACACCTTCGGACATGGCCACGATGCATCGTCCGTGACGGCTTTGGGCTTCACGCACGTCCTCAATGAACCGCTTTGCCGAGAAGGCCCGCTCCGGCACATAGACGAGGTGGGGTGCACTGCTATCATCCCGCTGCCATGCGGCTGCGGCGGTGGTCAGGAAACCCGCATGCCTTCCCATGACAATCCCCACATAAATGCCGGGCAGGGCGCCAAAATCGAGATCAATGCTGACAAAGGCACCGGCAATGAACTCGGCAGCGGAGATGAAGCCGGGCGTGTGGTCGCTTTCGACGAGATCATTGTCGATCGTCTTGGGTGCATGGACGAAGGCAATGTCATTGTTCGCGGCTTCAACAAGGATTTGCTGCGTACCGGCTGTATCATTGCCCCCGATATTGATGAATGCGGTGGCCCCGACCTGTCGCAGGCTTTTCAGGATTGTTTCACAATAAGCGGCGTCCGGCTTGTCACGCGTACTGCCCAGGGCGGCGCTGGGTGTTCCGGCGATGAGGTGCAATTGCTGGTCCGATAGCGCCGAGAGTTCAACGAAATTGCCATCACGAATGCCCCGCACGCCATGGCGCGCGCCAAGCACACGGGCACCCGGATAACGCTTGCGCACTTCAAGCACAGCACCAGCCAGTGTCTGGTTAATAACTGCTGTCGGACCACCGCCCTGTGCAATTACGAATGTCTCGGTCATATCCGTCCCTCTCGATATCATCGTTTGGTCCCGCTACGAGACCTTGGCTTTCACCCTGTGCGCCACATCCGGCTGATGCCATTTGCGCCCATCCCGCTCAATGAGCGCTTCGGCAGATTGAGGTCCCATGCTCCCTGCCGGATATGTATCCGGTCTTTCTTTCGATTTCGACCAAAGGTCGAGAAATGGCTGCACCGCCGCCCATCCCGCTTCAATGCTGTCAGCGCGTTGAAACAGCGTCTGGTCACCGTCAAACAGATCATAGAGCAGGGATTCATAGCCTGTCAGTTTGCCGATATCAAAGAAGTCCGCATAGTTGAAATCAAGCGATATCGGCATGGGTTCCACGGAAAGACCGGGGGATTTGATCGATATCTCGATATGCAGACCTTCGTCCGGCTGTACCTGAATGATGAGGCGGTTTGGTGTAAGGCGCTGAGGAGCCATTCCCTTGAATTGAGCAAAGGGGACCTGACGGAAAGTAACAATAATCTCCGTGTCGCGGGCGGTCATAGCCTTTCCTGTCCTTAGATAAAACGGAACACCTGCCCAGCGCCAGGTATCGATGTAGAGCTTCAGTGCAACGAAAGTTTCTGTGGCACTGTCGCGGGCAACATCGGCAATATCCGTATAAGCGGGTATGGTGTTTCCGTTGGAGACACCTGCCGTATAGGCTCCGCGCGCCGAGTTCTGTTCCGCTTCTTCGGGTGAATAAATCCGTAGAGCTTTCAGCACCTTGCCCTTCTCGTCGCGGATGGCTTCGGCGTCAAAGCTATTGGGCGGCTCCATGGCAACCATGGCCAGAAGCTGGAACAGGTGGTTTGGAACCATATCCCTGAGTGCGCCTGTGGCATCGTAGAACTTGCCGCGCGTGCCAACATCGACGAGTTCCGCTGCTGTTATCTGAACATGGTCGATAAAATTATTGCTCCAGATGGATTCGATCATCATGTTGGCAAAGCGGGCCGTCATGATGTTCTGGACGGTCTCTTTCCCGAGAAAATGGTCGACGCGATAGACCTGACTTTCGGGAACCCGATTCAATATCCGGGCATTGAGTGCCTTGGCGGAGGCGAGATCGGTTCCAAAAGGCTTTTCAATAACGAGGCGGCGGAAGGAGCCGTCTTCTTTCAGAAGGCCATTATCAGCCAGTTTGTCGACGATATCGCCGAAGAAAAGCGGTGGCACAGCGAGGTAATAAGCTGCATTGCGCCCCGTCTGTTCTCCGAGCCGACTGACTATCTGAGTGTAGATGGCATCCTGTGTGAAGTCGCCCTGCAGGTAGAAAATGCGGGACCGCAACTGCTGCCATGTCTCATCGCTATAGTTTGCTTTGATGTTCGATGTCGCCAGAAATGCCTCAAGCTTGGCCCGCAACATTTCATCATCACCCGGATCAAGGCCGATGCCGAGGATTTGCAGGCTGTCATTGACCAGGCCGCTTTGCGTCATGTTGAGGATGGTGGGAACGAGCAGCCGCCGCGTCAGGTCACCGGTTGCGCCGAAGATGACCAGAGTGACGGGTGGGGCAGGGGCTATGGCGGGTTCAGTCACAGGAGCACCGGACCATTGTGAAAACTGTTCCAGATCGATTCGTGCATAAGATCTCCTTTGGTTCAACACTTGGGGGACACGATGCTATGCGTGCGCTGCCTCTGGATAGTATCCATGGAGAATGAACGGAATAAGTGATGAGGAGGCAAGCATTATCTTGCCTGCACCAACTTCTTTTCACACGAGGATGTTCGGTCGCCTATTTGCCCTTGCCAAATTTGACCGGCTTGCCTTCGCGATCTGCTATTGCAGTTTTGATGGCATTGAGGAACGCCTCGGGATTGTCGATGGAAATGTTGACGCTCTTTGGCTCGTTGAAAGGATTGAGCCCTGAAAACTTGAGATTGGCTGTTTCTTCTTCGTACCTGATTTCCTGAAGCTCTCTAAGGCGCATACGGACGTCCAATCGCGATTTGAAATGAATGGTACCGTCACATATTCGAAAAATTATTGTCATAATCAACTACTGAAAGCTGAAGTGACGGCTCTATTGTGCCGAATTCGGCGAATAAAAGCTCAATACAATCTGGGGTTTTATATGGTTGCCCTAAACAACAGCAATGGTCTTCGGTGTCACAAATCGATCCAGCTTTCCTGATTGTTCCGGCAGGTCGGACCAGCTTTTCGCTTTGAAGTCGATTACGACAAGACCTGCGGTTGGATATTTCAGCCGGAGCCGGGCAAGATCGGCCTCTTTGCCATTGCCGATAAGTTGAAGGGCGACGTCGTGCAGTCCCGGATTATGGCCGATTATCAGCAGGGACTGGATTGCGGGTTCTGTTGATCTGACAATATCCACAATGACGCGGGCAGGAGCCTCGTAAATGCGGGCCTCCTCGCGCCAGTCAATCTCATGCGCTAGGGCAGGACGTACCAGTTCCCACGTTTCCATTGTTCGACGGGCCGTGGAAACAATAGCAAGATCAGGCAGCAGTCCTTCCTGCGCCATATATTCCGCCATCAACGGGCTCGCTTGCCTTCCACGCTCTGCAAGCGGACGGTCATGGTCATCAATACCATCTGGCCAGTCTGATTTGGCATGACGGAGAAGCATCAGTCGGAGCATCGGTGTGTTCCATTGCGGTCATATCAGCGGATCATATAACACGAATAGCATCGGAAGAGACTGATAACAGCGGATGCAGCGCGCACACCCGCTGTTTGTCAGATAGTTCTACTTGGACAGACCTGGCAGAGTTACCTGAAAGACCTGAAACATCGTGTCGACATCCGCGCCGCCGTCACCCTTATAACTTGCCCCGACTTGAAATCCGTCCTGCGTCAGGAAATCATTGTCGTTGGCGACGAACAGGAAATAATCATCCGGAAGTTTGGGATCAAGGACGCTCACAAGCGCCATGGCTTCCCATTTCTCAGACAGATTGTTCCGATCATTTGGTGCGCCGTTGTGCAGGCCAAACCGTGCCAAAGATGTGCTGTCATTGATATCGATAAAAGGTGTCAGGGTTGCCGCTGTCACTGACGGATCAAGAACACCCTTCGGCGCTACAGCCTTGTCGGCGTCGAAAGCACTACCGGCAATGTCAGTGGCTGCCGATGTGTCGACTAGAGTGATATTGCGATAGAGTGACGTGTCGCCTTCCATGCCGTAGCCATTGCCGCTATCACGCGCCAGCATCAGAAACGTCTTGTCTGAAAGCGCCACGATCTCGCTTTGCGCAGCAACGGCTTTCTTGCCCTTCGCATTGGTGAAAACCGGAAGCGGCACGACATATTCATGCACCAGTTTGAGATGAGCTGGATCAGCTGCGTCATAGACAAAGGCACGCGTGTTCTGACGTGTCGAGCTGGAATCACCGCCATCCTGTCTGGTGGCAGACTGAAGAACGGCGATCAGAAACTTGCCATCAGGTGTCAGAGCCATGCCCTCAAGGCCCTGATTGTTCTGGCGTCCGGTATCGGGATCTTTGGGGTCAGGAGCCTGCGCGCCGGGGCCGGGATTGTTGGAGGCGAAATTTGGCTTGCCGTGGCGTATGGGTACAAGGGCTGCGGGAGGCTGGGTCGCGGAAAGCAGGCGGCCATCCGCCGAAAAACGATAGATGTTTGGCCCGTATTCGTCACTGATAAACATGGAGCCATCCGCCAGCCGGATGATTGCTTCATTATCCAGCGCGATCTTGCCATTCTTGGCCTGTGGCAGGATGGGAAAGTCTCCCGTTGCGGCGCGAACATCGGTCTCAGGATCAAGCCCCGTCGTATCGCCGCCCTTGTCATCGACCAGCAACATCGTATCCGTGAGCTTGGCCTCTACAGCGGATTGCTGCCTGTCAGCGGATGGGGTTGCTCCGGGAGCAACCGGTGTGAACTGGATGGAAAGCGTATTGAGGCGCGGGCGGTAATCGGTGGTGCCGACCGAATTATAACCGCGATCCGGCAGAAGCAGCATTGTGCCCTTGTATGTGGCTCCATCGCGGCTCCAGGCTGCCGGGTCCATTGCCATACCGGAGCCGGAGCCAAAGGTTTCACCGAACTTGTCGCGCTGGCTGGCTGGAATTCTGCCCACACCAACCAGACCCTTGTTGACAAGGGTTGCAGTGCCAACCGTGATGGAATTATCGGCAAAGGCCGTCGCCGGTATCGCTGCCACAGATGCTAAAAGAATGGTGCCGAGCAGTCTCGACAGGATTGAACGCGAGGGACGCATGAAAATATCCTTTGAAAGATTGTTGCGAAGGGCGGCCCCGGGTTCGATTTTCGGAAGGTGCGTGCTGCCCTGGAATCGTTCAAAGAGACCTTCTACTCAGGTTTAGAACCGCAATGTAATACTGACATGACAGGCCATCACAACGCGTTACCCGTGCAAGCCACTCTTTTGTAAACTCATTTTGCTGGTATTCTGCTCTACCAAGATGACGCGCAGGCGCTAATATGGATCTGCGTAACGGCTAAAGGCAGGGGCTTTTTGATGGTAGCTTTGGTTCATGGGACTGAAGAGGGGACCGGCACCGATGCTGTTCCCGCGCTACCGGTTACGCCCGTTGAAATTGAACTGAAGCTGCGCGCACCCGCCGGGAAGCTGGATGAAATTCGGCAATCATCGGCCATCAGGCAGTTTGCCCGCAACAAGGGTGTCATCAGGCGTCTTGAGGCGACCTATTACGACACGCCGGATCATCAGCTGTTTAAGGCCGGATTGTCCCTGCGTGTCCGTCGCGAGGGCCGCCATTATATACAAACTGTCAAACGGGTAGCATCATCATCAGGTTCGTTGCGTCGCAACGAATGGGAAGTGCCGGTCGCGGGCATGGCTCTTGACCTCGCCGCATTGCCGATTGCTGAAATTGGCGGACCACTGGACGGGATGGTTGAAGCCGGGCTCATACCGGTCTTTATCACCCGGGTCAGACGCCACATCCTGATGCTTGATCAACAGGACACGCAGATCGAGGTGGCGCTTGACGAGGGTGATATTGTGTTTGGGCCTCACAGCCTGCCGCTATGCGAAGTCGAGCTTGAGTTGAAGCAGGGGAAAGTAGCTTCATTGTATCAGTTCGGCCTCGCTCTGATGGATGTTGTTCCCCTATGTCTGGAGACACAGACCAAATCCGCGCGTGGTTATGCCTTGGCGCAGGGTAACATCCCCCGGGCCGTCAAAGCAGCCTCATCCAATCTTGACCGGAGCGATACCGTTGATGAGGGTATCACCAAGCTTTTGTCCAATTGCCATGAACAGATCATTGCGAATTTATCGGCCGCTCAGGATGGTCGTGAACCGGAAGGTATTCACCAATTGCGTGTGGCGCTGCGCCGGCTGCGTGTGGCATTGCATTTCCTTTGCCACCATTTGAAGTCTCCTGTTCTGGAGGGCCTTGATGCCGAAGCCAAGCTTTTCGGACAGGCGCTTGGTCCAGCCCGCAATTGGGATGTTTTCATCGGGTCAACGCTTTCCGGGATTGAAGAAGCCAATATTCCGCATATCGATATGTCTGCATTGCGGGCGGCATGTAAGTTCTCGCACGATCAGGCTTATCACAATGCCCGAAACGTTCTGGCAGCACCCCGGACCAATCGCTTCCTCCTGTCGTTCGGGCTCATCATTGAACAGAAAAGCTGGCGAAACGACATTTCCAGCGAAGAGCTGAAAATACTCACCGAGCCATTGGGGCTATTTGCAACGCGTGTTCTGGACAGAATCGAACATCAGGTGCGCAAACGTGGCCGGGGCTTCCGCCATCTTCACCCGGATGAGCGTCACAAAGTGCGGCTGGGCTTGAAGAAGCTGCGATATGCCACCGAGTTTTTTCTGCCACTATATTCCCGCCGGGCATCGACGACGAAATATCTGAAGCGATTGTCGCAGTTGCAGGAGCTTCTGGGGGAGGCCAATGACATCAAGACCACCCATGAACTTCTGGCAGCGCTTGAACACGATACGCTTTCTCCGCAGGCAAATCGGGCCATGGGCGCAGTGATCGGCTGGCAGGGACACCTTCAGACGGTTGCACTAAAACGCTTGAACAGCCGATGGCTGGCATACAAGCGTACGCTGCCGTTCTGGTCGCCTAGATAGAGCTTGCTTGGATCAACTTCTGCATGGCCATGGCATTAACCGGTCTTCCGTAGAACCATCCCTGGCCACCGATTTCAGTTTTTAAGCCGGCAAAATAGTCCCGCTGCATCGCCGTCTCGATCCCCTCGACAATGATACTCAGTCCAAGGACGCGCGCCATTTCAATGATCTGAGGCACAATAGAGACCGTCACCGAGCCCGTACCGACTGTCTGTGTGAAGGATTTATCCATCTTGATACCATCGACATTCAGCTCACCCAGATAGGCCAGACTTGAATAGCCGGTACCAAAATCATCAATGTAAATCCTGTGACCGCGACTGCGAAGCAGGTGAATGGCATCCACTGCCGCAGCCGCATTTGCCGTTGATCGCTCTGTGATCTCAAGCCCCAATTGTTCGGTCTGGATATTCGCCCGTTTCAGGCGCTTCTCAAGCATCGGGACAAATTCCGGATCGATAAGATCGCTGGCGGATATGTTGACGTTGATACGGAAACGCCGATCCTTTTGGAGAAATGGACCCATATCGGCAAAAACCCGATCTATGACATACAGTGTCACGCGCCCGATGAGGCCCTCTTCTTCAGCGACCGGGATGAAAATGTCCGGAGAGATGGCCTCGCCATTGTCGATCCAGCGCACAAGCGCCTCTGCGCTGCGTGGCTCGTTGGATTGGATGTCGATGATGGGCTGGTATTCGACAGTCAGCGATTGCCGATCCAAAGCTTCAGTCAATCGGGCTCCGATGGATAGGCGCTTTCGCTGCAACAGCAGCATAATCACCCCAACAGCACCCCCGAGAGCACCGCCAAGCCCGATAATACTGGCTTCAATTGGAAAGGCAGATTCTTCAAGATCTCTCACCTTGGCATGCAAGGTAACGCAGGACCTGGCGTTGCAGACATTGCGAAAGACGATATCACCGTCTCGTCCGGCGCCTTCCGATAGTTTCTCCAGTTGTAATCCGAGATTCAGCGTGCCGAATATTCCAAGCGGGTTTTGATTGCCAGAAGGATTGAACATGATTCCAAAGGAATAGATTGGATCATTAAGGGCATCGAAAGCTGTTGGGTCCAGTACGACATTGGCGTTTTTCTTGCCGATGATCGGCGCTGTTGCGCTTGATATTGCCAGTGGCGTATTCGCATAGACGAGTATCCCATCATCCGTTTCGAGATCTGGCTTGGCGAGCGGACTGGGCGCTTTTGCTGGCCCGTATACCGCGGAGCAATGGAATGCCCCGTCTTTGACACGTCCAATATCCTTAAGATATTTTGTCTCGAACAGCATATTGCGGAGGTAGTCGACCTCCTCCTCTGAACAAAAGGGGTGTTCAGACCCGTTGGTTCTGGACAAGACAAGGTCCGCTTCATTGAAAACCTTCTCTGCCCGTTTCAATAGCTGATTTGATAAAGCCAGCATGTGTCCGCGGTCACTGCGGATAATGACGAGCCTTCCAATCCACGATCCAGCCCAGCAGCCCAAGAAGACAAGAATCACGACCAGAGTAATTTGCGGCGCAATTTTCCATTTAGACGGCCGTAATACTGACATTCGCGTGACCCCGCCTTCAATATAGTTTGGCAACTGTATCGCAGGCCGGATAACAAGTGGTAATGATCCGGAAATGCAGCAATAATCGTGGTAGCGGACGGAAAAGCTTGGTGTTCTGTCTCACAGTGCTTGTACCGCTATGAATTCTGCGCCGGGTTAGGCGAATACATCAGAAACGCATATGGGAACAAAATCGCTGCAAAGGCATTCTGCAGTATGAGTGAAGGAGTATTCCTGTGCCGCGTGCCAATTGGAAGGGGTTCCTGAAGATTGCCGAGCTTAGCTGCCCGGTTGCCCTTTATACTGCCGCCTCCACCTCGGATCGTATCGCCTTTCACACGTTGAACCGGGCAACGGGGCACCGTGTCCGCAGGCAATATGTCGATAGTGAAACCGGAAAACCTGTCGAGTCCGACGATCAAGTCAAAGGCTATGAAGTAGGCAGTGACGACTATGTTGTGCTGGAGCCCGATGAAGTGGCTTCGGCCGTTCCAACGAGTGACAAGACATTGTCGATTGAAGCCTTTGTCAAAACCGATGCCATAGACGACGTTTATATGGATAAGCCCTACTACCTGTCCCCATCGGAATCGTCGCGCAATGAAGTGTATGATCTTCTGCGCGAAGGGATGAAATCCACGCAGTCTGCGGCCTTGGCGCGTACAGTTTTGTTCCGGCGCATGCGCACAGTGCTCATTCAGGCGCATGCGAATGGACTGATCGCGACCACGCTCAATTTCGACTATGAAGTGCGTCCCGCAAAAGACGCGTTCAACAGCATCCCCGACATGAAAATCAGCGGTGAAATGCTGGATTTGGCCAAGCACATCATCGGTACAAAGCAGGGCACTTTCGATCCTGAGCGATACGATGATCGCTATGAGGCGGCGCTTGCGGATCTGGTCAAAGCAAAAATAGAGGGCAAGACGATCAAGGCGCCGAAACGTGCAAGTGACGAAAAAGTTGTGGATCTGATGCAGGCGCTTCGCGAGAGCGCAGGGATCAAGGACAAGAAAACCGGCGCCGGGGATAAAAAGAAACCGGTGAAGAAACCCGCAGCCTCCACACAAAAGAAGGCTGGCTGATCCATGGCGGTGTTGGAAACATACCGCCAGAAGCGCGATTTTGCGAAGACGCGTGAACCGAAGGGGTCCAAGGGAAAAAAGTCCGGAAACAGTTTTGTCATCCAGAAGCATGATGCCACCCGACTGCACTACGACTTGCGGCTCGAGATGGACGGCGTGATGAAAAGCTGGGCTGTTACGCGGGGTCCAAGTCTTGTCCCGACTGAGAAGCGTCTGGCCGTTCATGTGGAAGACCACCCGATCGAGTACAACGCTTTTGAGGGGACCATTCCTAAAGGCGAATATGGCGGCGGAACGGTTATAATCTGGGACCGGGGATACTGGATGCCTGTCGGCGATGCGGCGAAGGGATATCAAAAAGGTCATCTTGAGTTCGAACTGCACGGCGAAAAGCTCCACGGCCTCTGGCACCTTGTGCGTATGCAGCGCAAACCGCGGGAAAAGCGCGAGAATTGGCTGCTCATCAAGTCCGAAGATGATGCGGCGCGCGATGCGGGCGCGCCTGACATTCTGGAGGAGCGCCCGGAATCCGTCAAAACCGGACGGGTGATTGATGACGTTGCCGGGGAAGAGCCGGGTTGGTCGTCAAAAACGGGCAAGATTACCAAGAAAAAGCGAAACACTGCATCGCCGAAAGCGTCAGCTGCAAAGACCGATATTGATCTGGAGCCTTCGAAGCTGAAAGGGGTGACAAAAGGGCCACTGCCGCGCTTCATTGAGCCAACCTTGGCAACCCTGTCACCCAAGCCGCCTGCGGGCGAACAGTGGATCCACGAGATCAAATTTGATGGTTACAGGCTGCAGGCGCATATACAGGCGGGAAAGATCAAGCTTTTTACCCGAACCGGTCTGGATTGGACGGCAAAGTTCGGCAAGGAACTGGCTTCAGCATTTCAGGCGCTGCCGATTGGAAATGGGCTTGTCGATGGTGAACTCATTGTCGAAACCGCATCCGGCGCCTCGGATTTTTCTGCCTTGCAGGAAGCGCTGAGTGCGAATGACACCAGCCGTTTTCATTTCTATGCGTTCGATCTGCTTTATCTTGATGGCTATGATCTGAGAGCCGCACCGTTGATTGAACGAAAATCGCTTTTGCAGCGGGTTATCGGATCAGACGGAGGCTTGATCAGGTATAGCGATCACTTTGAAGAGGACGGTAATCTTGTCCTGTCCCATTCCTGCCGTCTTGGGCTGGAAGGTATCGTATCCAAACAACGCGATGCGCCCTATCGATCGGGCCGGGGCAAGACGTGGATCAAATCAAAGTGCTCGTTGCGGCAGGAATTCGTCATTGCCGCTTACATGCCGTCATCCACATCGCGCAAGGCAATCGGCTCGCTGGTTCTTGGCGTCTATGCAAAGGGTAAGCTCCAACATGTGGGACGCGTTGGAACCGGTTTTACCGCAAGTTCGGCGGAAGAGCTGTTTCATAAACTCAGTGGGCTGCGCATTCAGGAAAGTCCATTTGCTGAAAAGCTGAATGCCGTCGAGAGCAGGAACATTCGGTATATCAGGCCAGAGCTTGTGGCCGAAGTTGAGTTTCGCGGATGGACGGCTGACGGAAGCCTGCGCCATGCCTCATTTCGCGGATTACGGGAAGACAAGGTAGCAACGGAAGTCGTCAGGGAAACGCGCAAAATGTCTGCCACACCCAAACAACCGAAACGGACGGTTCAACTCACGCATCCCGATCGAATCTACTGGCCGGATGCAGGTGTCACGAAGGAGGGCCTTGCCGATTACTACACAGAGATATGGCACTATATCGAACCATTTATCGTAGGCAGGCCACTGGCATTGTTACGCGGCCCTTCCGGCATTGATGGCCAGCTGTTTTTCCAGAAGCACACATGGAAAGGCTTGAACGCGAATATCGATCTTGTCAGAGACCCGCAAGACAAGGCGGGCGAACCGCTGATCAGCATCAATGATCTTGATGGGCTCATGGCGCTCGTTCAATCGGCTGTGCTGGAAATCCATCCATGGGGCTCGACACTCAAGGATTGGGAACGCCCTGATATGATCATCATGGATCTTGATCCGGGCCCTGATGTGGGGTGGCAGGCCGTTATTGATGCGGCACTGGAAACCCGGGACAGGCTGAAACAGTTCGGCTTGGAGTCTTTCGTCAAAACATCGGGCGGAAAGGGACTGCATGTGGTCGCGCCGCTGCAGCCGAAGGCCACATGGCCAACCGTCAAAGCATTCACCAAAGCGATTGCCGATGCCATGGCTGCCGATCATCCCGACCGCTATGTCGCGACGGTGACGAAGTCGAAGCGGCAGGGAAAAATCCTGATCGATTATCTGCGTAATCAAAGGGGCTCGACAGCCGTTGCGCCTTATTCGAGCCGCGCCCGTTCGGGTGCACCTGTTTCCATGCCGCTCGCCTGGGATGAACTCGATCTTTCCATCGGCCCAGCCTACTTCACTGTCAGCAATGCGATGACACGCATAGACGCATTGGCAAGCGATCCCTGGCAGGATTTCCGCAAAGCGGCGAAGCCACTGCCGTCGACGAAGTCAGCAAGCAAGAAGGGGTGATGGATTCTTCAGCGCTTCTTCGAGCCCTTGCCTTCGGCGGCAAGACTTTTCTTCAGCGCATCCATAATGTTGACGACATTGCTTGGACGTTCGGGCTGTGCTTCGGCTTTCGGGGGCTTCTTTCGGCCCTTCTTCCGCGCGCTGATAATATCCAGCAGGCGCTCCTGCACCGGATCACCCAGCATGGATGTATCCCAAGGCTTGGTGCGCTCCTTGATCAGGTCAGTCATGAGATCAAGTGATTTTGCTTCGGGTTTTGCGGTTTTGATGTCGCCGAAATACTCATTTTCGTTGCGTACCTCGTCGCCATAGCGAAGGGTCCACACAATAATGCCCTTGTCCCGCGCTTCCAGCATGACAGCGCGTTCCCGGCGATAGAGCACAAGACGCGCAATCCCGACAGTCTTCGTAGCCGCCATGGCATCCCTTATGACGGAGAAAGCTTCTTCACCGACAGGATCATCCGGCAGGAGATAATGGGGTTTGTCGTACCAGATCCATTCAATGCTATCGTGTGGAACGAATACATTGATGTCGATGGTACGCGTGCTTTCCAGAGCAACGGCCTGCAACTCGTCATCTTCGAGCATGATATATTCGTCTTCGCCGCGTTCGTACCCCTTGACCTGATCGTCATCGTCAACGGGTTTTCCGCTGACTGAATCGATGTATTCGCTGACGACGCGATTGCCGGTTGCCCGGTTCAGGGTGTGGAAGCGCACTTTCTCATTGTCCGTGGTAGCCGGTGTCATGATCACAGGACATGTAACCAGTGACAACTTCAGATAGCCCTTCCAAAAAGTATGCGGCGCCATGGCGAATAATCCCACAATCGTCTGAAACGATGGAGTGCGGTTTCTGTTCCAATGGCAAGTCGTCTTTAAAGCAGAGACCGCAATATTTCAGCTGTCCGTTTCGCGCCATTAAGGTCAAGCTTGTGACCGCCGGGTTTGGGCCGGGAAAGTGAAAGCTCTATGGCGTCACCCAGAACGGCGGCATTCAAACCGCTTTCCGGCAGGGCTACAGCCAGTCCAAGTTCTTCAAGGCGTGTTGCACGCACAGTCTGCTCGGTTTCCCCTCCTGCGGTGAAGGGCACCAGAATGGAGCGGCATTGCGCTTGGAGTACGTCGCAGACGGTATTATATCCCGCTTGCGATATGGAAAGCTCTGCACCGCGAAGCAGAGACGGAAAATCCTTGCGAAACCGCACGAGAGTGACATTCTCAGCTGTCTGGTTCGAGAGACCGACAAAGTCCTCTTCCGGCAGATTTGGCCCGGTGATCAGGCACCAACGACCCCGGTCGCTTGAGGCTCTGGCTGCTTCAAGCGCCGAGCGCACGAGATCGAGGCCGACGGCACCCCCGCCAGCCGAAACAACAATATCGAAAACGTCCGTTGGTGACGCAGGAACAGGTGCTGCGACCAAGCCGGTGTAAATGATCTTGTCGGCAATTTCGGCAGCCAGCGGAAATGTTTTCGGCAAGGTGACGAAATCCGGGTCGCCATGCACAAGCACATGATCGAAATGCGTCTTGATCAGCCCTACGGTTTCCTCGTCGCGACCGGGTTTGGTGCGTTCCTGCAGGATATCCCGCACGGATGTGAGCAGTTTGGGCCGGGGCGACGCGGTTGCTATGGCATCGAGCAAGGGCAGCAGTTCAAAGCGCATTTGGCGGCGACCGAATGGAAAGGCTTCGACGATGACAATATCAGGCCGGGCCGTATGGAATGCCTGCAGCAACAGATCACGGCGCTGGTGCAGAAAATCCTCGTCAACAGGCTTGCCATGCTCGTCTGCCAGTCCGGAGAAGCCCGCATTGCTTGCCACCACGGCGGGGAGAGCGACTGATTTAATATCAGGACCGGGAAAGCCCGGGACGGGCAGTCCACCCGTAACAACAGTCACTTCAAACCCGTCCTTGGCCAGAGCCGAAGCAATGCGGCTGGCGCGGGCGAGATGACCGATACCGAGAAGATGTTGAACATAAAAGAAGACGCGGGGTGCGCTCATCTGGCCTTCTGCCATTCGGTTTCGAAGAGGTGGGTCAATTGCCGGATGCTGGAATTGTGATCAAAGTGTTCCCGCACTCTTTGTTCGGCGGCTTTACCCAGACGATGGCGCAGTTCCGGCCGGCGAATTGCCTCCTCCAGCGCATTGGCAAGGGATTGCGGGTCCTCCGGCGGCACAACAAGGCCATTCTGTCCGTCCGTCAGCAGTTCTGGAACACCTGATATGTTGGTCGAGATACAGACGAGGTTTTGACTTGAGGCTTCGACGAGAACGTTCGGCAGACCATCGCGGTCACCATCCGCCGCAATCCGGCACGCCAGCGCAAATATATCGGCGTTGCGATAGTGTTGCAGCACTTCTTCCTGCGCAAGTGCGCCTTTCCAGATGATGCGATCGGCAATGCCAAGTTCTTGCGCCAAAGGCTTCAATTTCGCCAGCTGGTCGCCACCGCCAATATGCACGAACCTCCAGTTGAGGTCAGCAGGCAGCAAGGCGAACGCGCGCAGCAGGACATCGTAGCCCTTCTTTTCCACGGCGCGGCCAACACTCAGAATCTGCACGGGATCGGCGATACCGGAACCATTCCGGTTGGATCGCGCTTCGTTGAAATGTCCGAACCGCGCCAGATCAAGGCCATGATAGCTCAGATGCACTTCATCCTTGCGGTCCGTCAGCTCGCGCATATGGTCAAAGCCGCTACGCGTGCAGGTGACGCTCCAGCGGGCCTCGGCCAGTTTCTCCGTCAGTTCCCAGTCCGGCGAGGTCCAGATGTCCTTGGCATGGGCAGAACAGGTCCACGGCACGCCGGTCATGATGCTTGTATAGGCGGTCACCGAGGCAGGGGTGTGGATGAAATGCGCATGCAGCCATTCACCGGCATCGGGCCATTCATGGGCAAGCACAAGCGCCTGCCCGAGGCGGCGGAACCTGTTGCGGGTGAGGTCACGGCGCAAATCAGCCCAGAACCGGCGCAGGAGCGGTTTGAAGCCCGGCTTTGACCAGCCTGCAAAGAGCGCGCGAAGCACCCGTAGCGGCTCGTCGTGCAGATACTCAGGCAGATAGACCACCCGCGCCTTGATCTCATCGTGGATCGGATGCCGCTTCTTGTCGGTCGGTTTGCGCATGGAGATGAGCGTCAGGTCGAACCCTGCACGCTCCAGTCCAAGCAGCTCCTGCGCAATAAAGGTTTCCGACAGGCGTGGATAACCCTTCAGCACGACCAGTGTTTTACGGCGTATGGGCAAAGTGATCTCTTTATTCGGCAACGGCCAGCGGTTGCTGCTGCTGGCGCTCATCCAGCCAGTCGCCAACGATCTTCGAAATATGAACGAGGCCTTCCAGACGCATGTCTTCGCCGCTCTTGGATGGTGGTGCACGATCCGGCAGACGCTTGAGTGCTTCGGCAAGCCGCAAGGGGTCTTCGGCTTCTTCAGGCAGGAGCATGTCGACAAGCCCAAGCTCTGAAGCACGTTGCGCGCGGATCAGCTGCTCTTCACGCGGTTGGATGCGCGGAACAATCAGCGCAGGCTTGTCGAACGACAATATCTCGCAATAGGTGTTGTAGCCGCCCATGGCCACCACAGCCTTTGCTCCGGCAATCAGTTCTTCCATGCGGTTATCGAATTCGATGACTTCGATATAAGGGATTTTACTGCCTTTTTTCACCAGCTTGGCCCGCTGTTTGGCAGGCATATAGGGTCCAAGCACAATAAAGGCCCTGTGCGTCAGCGTCGGGTCCTGCTGATAGGCATGGATGACGTTGTGGACGAGGTCTGCACCATCGCCGCCACCGCCCGTGGTCACCAGAATGTAATCGCCTTCAGGTACATGCACAGAGGCCTTGTCATGGGACAGGCTGCGCTGAAGAAAGCCGACAAATTCCATCTTGTTGCGCACACCGGCAGGCACATCGAGATCGACCAGAGGGTCATAGAAATCCGGCGGGCCATAGACCCACACATTGTCGTAATACTGATCGATCTTCTGCATCACATTGGCCTTTTTCCACTCCGCTTCGAGCAGATGTGGCGCATCCATGACCTCGCGCAGGCCAAGCACAAGCGTAGTGCCGCGTGACTTGAGATAGGCCAGGGTCTCTTCGACCTCGCCTTTCAGACCCATCGGTTCCTTGTCGACGATGAAAATATCCGGTTGAAATGTTTCAGCGGTATGCCTGATGATCGACTGGCGCATTTTTAACGTTTCATGCAGATCAATGTGGCGGGCGAGCGAGGTATATTCGCCGTTGCGCAGCTTGATCACGCTTGGCACTTTTACGAAATCAACCCGTGCGCGATAGTCAAACGCCCCGGCGATGGTTGCACCGGAGATGATGAGAATGTTGAGCCCGCGATAATCCTCAACAAGCGAGTGGGCGATGGTTCTGCAACGCCTGAGATGGCCGAGGCCAAACGTGTCATGGCTATACATCAAGATCCGAGCATCTTCGAAACGCCGCATCATGGTCAAAACCTCTTGGAGACGAATTGCTGGGGCAGTTTCACCTGCACAGCACATTCGGGACGGCTGGGAGAATGCACATTCATTGGTCTGTCAACTTTCCTCTATCTGTAGGGGTCGGCGGCATCGCGCAACCCATCTCCCAGAAAATTGAACGCCAAAATAACCAGAATGACTGGAATCATTGGAAATAAAAGCCATGGATAGAATGCGATCACACTGACACTGCGGGCTTCAGTCAAAAGAATTCCCCAACTGGTGATCGGCGGGCGAAGACCAAGGCCAAGAAAGCTCAGTGCTGTCTCACCCAGAATCATGCCCGGAATGGATATGGTCGCCGTGGCAATCAGATGTGACATGAAGCCAGGAACCAGGTGCCGGCCAATAMTACGTCCGCTTTTTGCTCCCATCAACTGGGCAGCGAGAACATAATCCTCTTCGCGCAGCGCTAGAATCTTCGAACGCACAGCGCGGGCAAGACCGGTCCAATCCAGCATGCCGAGAATGATGGTTATACCAAAGTAGATGAGGATGGGACTCCACGTCACGGGCATGATGGCGGCCAGTGCCATCCACAACGGCAGACTAGGCAGCGATTGCAACACTTCGATGACGCGTTGAACCAGCAGGTCGAACCAGCCACCATGATAACCTGCAAGTCCGCCGATAATGATACCGAGAACGAAACTGATGGTTATGCCGATAAGGCCAATGGTCAGCGAAATACGCGCACCATAGATAATACGTGAGAGCACATCGCGTCCCAGCCGGTCGGTTCCCAACAGGAACATCTGTCCACCCTTGGCAGGACAGACCAGATGAACATTCGTCGCCACGACGCCCCAGAAACGGTAATCATCGCCACGGCAGAAAAAGCGCAGGGGCTGCACATCGTTTCTGTTGTCGGTGTATACGCGTTTCAGCGATTCCATATCCAATTTCATTTCACGACCATACACGTATGGTCCAATTAACTTTCCGTCATGAAACAGCCGGACCCGCTGTGGCGGGGAGTGAATGAAATCAACATTTCGTGTGTGCAGGTTATAGGGCGCCAGAAACTCAGCAATGATGATCATGCTGTAGAGCGCGAGCAGAAAAATCCCCGAGGCGAGCGCAAGCCGGTGGCGTTTGAACTTCCACCACATGAGCCGCGTTTGCGAGGCAAGATGAACCTTGGCCTGAGCATCAGTCATAACCTCGACCGACATGGGATCGAACGGCGCCGTCGAGACGTAGTGCTGCAAGGGTGCGCCGGGTAGGGGGAGCTGAGATGTCACTTTGTGCTCCTGCCCTGCAAGCGGATACGCGGATCAAGGAAGGCCAGTGCAATATCGGATATGAGAACGCCAATAACCGTCAGAAACGCCAGAAACATCAGGAACGATCCGGCCAGATACATATCCTGACTTTGCAATGCTTTGATCAGCATTGGCCCGGTTGTCTCCAACGAAAGTACAATTGCAGTGATTTCAGCGCCCGATATAATGGCTGGCAGGATCGAGCCGATATCAGCGACGAAGAAGTTCAGTGCCATACGCAATGGGTATTTGACCAATGTCCGGAAGGGGTGCAGCCCCTTGGCCCTCGCGGTCATGACATATTGCTTCTGCAATTCATCGAGCAGATTGGCGCGCAAGCGTCGGATCATCCCCGCCGTGCCCGCCGTGCCGACGATGATGACCGGAATCCACAGATGGGAGAGGATTGATCGTGTTTTCTCCCAGCTCATAGGTTCGCTCAGATATTTCTGGTCCATGAGATGGCCGATAGATGTGCCAAACCAGATATTGGCAAAATACATCAGGATCAGTGCCAGCATGAAGTTAGGAATGGCTATTCCCAACAGGCCGAACAGCGTCAGACCGTAGTCGCTCCAGCTATATTGGTGGGTCGCCGAGTACATGCCGATGGGAAAGGCAAGCAGCCACGTGAAGAGAATGGTAACGAACGACACCAGCACTGTCAGCCACAGCCGATCACCTACCACATCACTGACGGGGAGTTGATATTCGAACGAGTAACCGAAATCTCCCTGCAGCATGCCCCCGAGCCAATGGAAATACCGCAAAACCGGAGGTTGGTCGAAACCGTATTGGTGACGCAACTCTTCCATATCCTGAAGATTGACGGTTTCGCCTTGCGCCTGCATTTCGGCGATCTGGCTTTCAAGAAAATTGCCCGGCGGTAGTTCAATGATAACGAACACCAGCGCTGAAATGATCAGCAAGGTGGGGATCATTGCCGCGATACGCCAAAGAATATATCGCAACATGGCTATTTCTCCCCGCTGAGCCAGAAGGTGTCAGGCATGTATATTCCGAGGTAGCAGGTGGGATCGAAACCGTAGAGCCCTTTATCAGGTACATTTTGCAAGCGCGAAGAGCGCAAGATTGGCTGCAATGTGCCGTTGACCAGCCCTATGGAAAACACCTGATCCGTGTAGAGAGACAGCATCTTGTGCCATATCTCAGTTCTTTCAGGCATATGGGCGGATTTACGCCAGCTGTTCTGTAGGTCAAGAAGCTCCTGTGCTTCGGGCAGATCGGGCGCCTGTCCATTCTGTCCGACGGAGAGGTAATGCCTGCCCCATACGGGCCATTGGTACTGATCATCGGCTGTCGGGGCCAATTGCCCCGGATTCATGTCAGCGGTCGCCACCCCATTGGGAATGCCAAGCCCGATCGACATCATGATACGGCCTCCCTGAGCACGGCTGCGGAAAATATCGCGCTGCGAGGTTCGGGTATAAAGCGCAAGCCCAACCTTGCGCCAGTGGTCGGTTACAAGTTCGAGCACATCGACATCCAGCGTGCTCTCGCCCGGCGTCTCGACTGTGATTTCCGCGGGGCGACCATCGGGTAAAAGACGGATGCCATCATCGTTACGGTTTTGCATGCCCACTTCGTCGAGCAGCGCATTGGCTTTGGCGGGGTCAAAATCAATCCAGGCTTTCGCATATTCCGGCTTGTAAAGCGGACTTTCCGGCAGCACCGTGTCCGCGCTTGGTGTCCCAAGGCCATAGAATACGGCCATATTGATCTCATGCCTGTCGATTGCCAGAGAAAGTGCACGACGGAATCGCACCTCGCGAAACAGCGCCCGCCAACTATCATCCAGGCAGTTCAGATTGGGAAGTATGGCAATGCGCGAGCCACGGATCGTCTTCCATAGGTCGACTTTGATCGGATAACGTTTTTCTGCCTCCTTAAGGAAGGTATAATCTGCAAAATCAACGCCGGTGGCCTGCAAATCGCTTTCGCCCGCACCGGTTTTTGCGGGAATAATTGTTGGCGAACTGACATTCAGGATGAAACGGTCGACATAAGGCAACTGCCTGCCATTCTCGTCAACCCGATGGAAGAAGGGATTGCGCTCGAAAACGAACTGTTCGGCGGGTGGCGCTGTCATGTTCCGCCAGGGATCAAGCACCGGCAATTCCGGATTCTCAGGGCGATATTGCCGCGCCATCTTGATGTGAAGATCAGCCCACTTCTTGACCCGGTTTTCCTTCATCAGTGCGGCTAGCCGGAATTTGTCCTGATAATCCTTGTGGAATTTCTTCAGGTAGACCGAAGGGCCGACAATCGCCAGCGCTTGCGGGGCTGCAAGGCTTGGCAGAAAAAACGGATTAGGAGACTCCCACGAATAGCGGACCGTCAATGGATCGAGAACCTCGAAGCGCGGCAGCTTGCCATCGATGCGCAGTTCCAGAGCACCCCCGCCGGGCGTCAGGTCGGCATTCAGAAGAACGTCGTTCCACCAATAGCTGAAATCGTCAGCTGTCAGCAGCGACCCATCCGACCATTTGTGACCATCGCGGATCGTGAAAGTGAAAACTGTATCATTTTCCGACTGGAAAGACTCCAGCACATCCGGTTGCAGGACGAGATGTTCGTCATATCCGACCAGCCGGGCATAGCCATAGATGGTCATGAACCGGATGTCTTTCTGGCTACCGATAATGGTACGCAGCGTGCCGCCATATTGTCCGGGTACACGCCCCATTGCTTTCAGATTGATGATCCGTGGCCGCTTTGGTATGCGCTGGGCAAGCGGAGGCAGGCTTGTGGCACGCAGCCGGTCTTCCAGAAATTCCGGCTCGCGCTCGCGATCGGCTGCTTTGGCCGTGACCGGAACCATCGCAGAGGCAAGTGCACCCAATACAGTCCGCCGCGTTACCAAGAGCGTAGTTCCTTAACATCGACATTGCGCCGTGCCAGCACCAGATGACCATTGCCAAGATCGGCTGGTGAAAGCGGGTCTTCTTCCTCTCCGCTGGAGAATTGCGGTCCCCAAAGCCGCTGGTCGGACGCACCGCTGGCCCTGAGCGTCTTGAAATCAAGCGGGCGGTCGAGATCCGGAAAGGGTATCGCCGCCAGAAGCGCCTTTGTATAGGGATGAACAGGATCACGCAGGATGATTTCGCGCGGCGCTATTTCGACGATCCGTCCGGCACACATCACGGCGATGCGGTCTGCCATGTAGTCAACAACCGCAAGGTTGTGTGAAATGAACAGATATGTCAGGCCGAGCTCTTTCTGCAAATCTTTCAGAAGATTGAGAATCTGCGCCTGAACCGAAACATCGAGCGCCGAGACCGGCTCGTCGCAGATCAGCAGTTGCGGCCCGAGCGCCAGAGCCCGCGCAATGCCGATGCGCTGGCGTTGCCCGCCTGAGAAACTGTGCGGATAACGGTTAAGGTATCGCTGGTCGAGACCGATGGCCTGCATCAGCGCGCGCACTTTCTCAAGGCGCGACGCCCTGTCACCGCGTCCGTGAATTTCCAGCGGCTCGCTCAGAATGTTCTGCACTGTCATGCGCGGCGATAGCGATGAAACAGGATCTTGAAAAACCATCTGGATTTTGGTGCGCAATTCCAGAAGCTTTGGCCCCTGTGCTGCGAGAACATCCAGCTTGCCCTTGCCATCGTCAAAGGTGATGGAGCCACTGTCGGGGGTGATGGCCCGCATCAATATCTTGCTGACCGTGGTCTTGCCTGAACCACTTTCGCCGACAAGGCCGAGGCATTCGCCGCGCCGGATATCGAAACTGACACCATCGACAGCGCGGATACGGGTTTGATCCTGTTTGCCGAAAAGCCCGGATTTTCGAATTCCGTAGGTTTTTACGAGATTTCGCACCGAGAGTAGCACCTCGGGGGCGGCTTCCTCTTGCTTTTTCTTGCCCCACAGGACGCCGGAATTGACAGGAACTTCGCGCAGCGCCTTCAGACGCTCGCCCGGTTTCATGTCAAAATGCGGTATGGCCGCCATCAGACCCTTGAGATAGGTGTGCTGCGGGTTGCGGAAAATCGCATCGACAGGCCCAGCTTCCATAATCTCGCCGTGATAGATGACAACGACCTCGTCAGCCATATTGGCAACCACGCCCAGATCGTGGGTGATCAGCAGCATGGCCATATTGAGCTTGTGCTGGAGATTGCGCAGCAATTCGAGAATTTGCGCCTGAATGGTCACATCAAGGGCTGTTGTCGGCTCGTCAGCGATGAGCAAGGCGGGGCGGCAGATCAGGGCCATCGCAATCATTGCGCGCTGCCGCATACCGCCTGACAACTCAAACGGGTACATGTCATAGGTGCGCTTCGGATTGGAAAACCCGACCAGCCCAAGCATTTCCTCGGTCTGGGTACGGCGCTCCGATTTGGTCGCCTGCGTGTGAATGGCCAGAACTTCGCTGATCTGATTGCCAACCGTGTGCAGCGGCGACAAAGAGGTCATAGGCTCCTGAAATATCTTGGCCATACGACTGCCGCGCAGGGCTCTTATCTCAGGGCCATCGCGCTCCAGCTGTAAAATGTCTGTGGTTTTGCCGTCAACCGGATCAGTGAACAGGATTTTACCCGTCACAGCGGCTGTATTGGGCAGGATACCCATAACCGATTGGCTGATAACGGATTTTCCCGAACCGGATTCACCCACCAGCGCGGTCACCTTGCCCGGAAGGATGCGTAGATTTGCGCCCTTCACGACATGCATACGCCCGCCCAGCATCGAAAACGATATGCCGAGATTCTCGATTCGTAAAAGATCAGACCCCGACGTCATGCCAGTTTTTTATTCCCCAAAGCGTTTTTATTGTCGCCCATTCAGGCCAGACTATCGCACGACAAACAGTGAGTCTAGTTGGGTCACATCACGATGACATCGTGCTGGCGTTTCAGGGATATTTTGTGTCACTTGAAGCTTACAAAACCGGGCAGAACTGCGCATCCATCACATCTTCACACCGGGGCGACCGGCGGAAATCATCGTAATAGAGTGCCCATTCCTTGTCGTCTGCGGCGCGATAGGGACCGAACTTGAAATACTGATTCTTGCCGAGCCCCTTGTCGGCATGGCCGATATGGCCCTTGATCGTTACGATCCATTTGTTGTTGGCAAATATCTCGACATGGCCGGACCCATCAGGTCCCGGCTTGGTATAGATGGCAAAATCGATCCAGCCTGAATCGGGTGTCGGCAGTTTATTGCCGCGATCCGTCAGTGTAATTGCATTGGTGCAGGTGTTGAACTGCTTGCCATCCTGCGGTGTCCAGCTTGAATCTGCGGCCACCAATGCGCGCATCTGATTGGTATCAGGGCGCAACCAGACCGGCGTCTGTCCGTCGCCGCAGGCGCTGACAGTCGTCGTGCCCTGTGCCTTTGCCGGTGCAATATAATTGGTCTCTATAGTGGCAAACAATTTGCCCTTGTTGAGGCGCAAAGCCAGAAAAGGACTGAAATCACCGACGGCCTTCGGGCCGATTTCACGTTTCCATTGAGCAATGAGATAGCGGTGATCATCTGTCGGAATGGGATCGGCAAACTTGACCGCAAAACCGTACCAGACGCCCTGATTATAAGGCACGCGCTTGTCGGTCTTTTCCCAGATCTCCGCGCGCTCGCTGCAATTGTGCTTTGTACCCGGACATAAGGGTTTGACGCTGAGCTTCAGTGCGCCGCCACCATTTCGCGTCACTTCCGATTGAAATTCGACGGTCCCTGCACTCTGCTCAAAATTCTTGCGGTAATAGAGCCCGCCTGTCGGCGAAAAATCCTTGCCGTCAAAGCCGTCCACGAGCACATCGCTCTTTGGCTCTGCGCTGGCATGGGATGATAGGTTCACACTCGCAACCAGGGCAGCCATCAGGACGGTCTTTCGCTTCATTGCATGAACTTCTCCAGAAGGGGCCTCTGATCCTGAATTTTCGCATCGCGATGCAACAGCATGACCTGTTCTGCCTCTGACAGCCCATCATAGGCTACTTCGTCGAATGCATCTTCAGGGGCAACTGTAGCCGATTGTTTCGGTAGAAGAACAGTGACTTTTTGCCCGACGCCGCGCAGTTTTTCTTCACCCAATGTCGTCCATTCGCCGCCACAATAGGTGGCAAATGCCTGGCTGGCGACAACTTCGCGCGAATATTTCTTCGTCAGGCCCTGCAGCCGCTGCACTTCGTTGACCGCAGACCCGAAGGCGGAAAAGGTCAGGCGATCTTTCAGGCCAACATTGCCGAACATGACATTGCCAACATGCAGGCCAATGCCATAGCGGATATCACTGAGGCCATCCTTGCGGCGTTCGCGGTTAAGCTCTGCCACACGGGTCTGTGCCTTGAAGACGGCTGACAGCGCGGCCTGACAGGCAACCTTGGATGGGTCCTTGTGCCGCCCGCAGGGATAAACGGCGAGGAAACCATCGCCCATGAAACTAAGGATTTCACCGCCGCCACGGTTGAATGGGGCAGCAATTGCATCGAAGAAATGGTTGAGCGTATCGATATAGGCCTGACGACCTTCTTTTTCGGCCAGCATGGTCGACTGGCGCATATCACCCATCACCAGTGCAGCGCGGATTGTTTCGCCATCACCGCGGCGAATCTGGCCGTTGAGAACGCGCTTGCCCGCATTGCCGCCAAGATAGGTGGACAGCATATTATCGGCGAGCTTGCCGAGAACCGCCATTTTGGCGGCAACAGCCAAATGATTCTGCAATTTCAGTAGGGCGCCAATCATGCTTTCGCTGAAACCGGCACCGCTATCCGTCGACCACGAGCCCATCATGCCCTGTGCCGACTCGCCGCTGAACGGCTGCACGAAGGCGAGATAGTCAGTTATGCCTTCCTTTTTCAGCTCTTCGAATATCGGAAACTCATTGGGGCTATCGGCAACGAGGCGGCGGCGCACATGCTCAAGATTGTTGCACAGAAGATAGTAATAGGGGCTCAGCAAAAACCGTTCAGGCTTTTCGCCCGGCGTGTGCCTGTAACCTTCCACCACAAGACCGCTTGAACGCTGCCAGGTAAAACCGAGCGCGTCATAGAGCGGATGCAGCATGGAGAATGTCAGGTGGACGCGTGCGATCGGTAGGCCAGCTGCGGCGATACGTTCACAAAACCCTCGTACAATTGTCTCAAGATTCTCGCCGGCAAGAGAAGAACGTGTGAGCCAGTCAGCGACTTTTTCGAGAAGTATGGCGGATACGTCAGTTTGCGTGCTCATCACTCGTCCCTGTCCTTGCGGACCACGCCCAGCTTCCAGACACTGTTCCCCGATCGACCGGGAATGAAAATCATACCCAAAACAAGCAGATACGGGAACAGGATGAGCGAACCGGGCATTGGTGTCAACGCCGACAGCAGAGGCTCCAGCCTCAATTGCCTGTCCGGTGCGGCTCAAACGGATGCTGGCGGGTGGTCCTCTATCAATTTTGATTCTCGTTCTCTCATTGAAATGGGCATGTCACGTATCTGAAACAATAGAGAAGCACGGGATATCCCATGGATAAAGGCTGGTCTCCTGACAACCTCCTGTCAGCATTGGTGCGATGGAGGGTTTCGGCGTCATCAACTGTTTGTGACAGCTACGGCGCGCCGCCCCTTGCTTGACAGCCGCGTGCATAGCCGCCATCTAAACGGCAAGAATTCCGGGCCTCTTATGTGCCCACAACTCCCGCAAAGAAGAGATCGCCTTGGCCGTTTCCTCCTCTCCCTTCACCGACCTTTCCAGCAAGATCGATGCGCGTGGTGCCCATGCGGGTGTGATCGGGCTTGGCTATGTCGGGCTGCCTTTGGCAATCACCCTTGCCCATAGCGGGTTTTCCGTGACGGGTTTTGACATTGATCCGAACAAAATCACCGCTCTGGATGCGGGTCGTTCCTATATTGAAGCGGTTTCGGATGCGGCTCTTGGCGCGGAAACATCGAAGAACAGATTTCGCTCGACAACTGATTTTGCCGGGCTTGCCGGGTGTGATGTGATCATCATCTGCGTGCCGACGCCGCTGACCAAGCATCGTGACCCTGATTTGTCTTTCGTTGAGGCAACCTCGCACGCCATCGCCAGGACATTGCGTCCGGGGCAGTTGATCGCGCTTGAATCGACAACCTATCCCGGCACGACCGATGATGTGGTCAAAACCATTCTGGAAAAGACTGGTCTCAAATCAGGTGTGGATTTCTTCCTTGGCTTTTCGCCTGAGCGGGAAGACCCCGGCAATCGCGATTTCCAGACCTCAACCATCCCGAAAATCGTCGCCGGTGATGGTGAGGAAGCCAGCCTGTTGATGCAGGCTTTCTATGGCGCTGCGGTTAAAACAGTCGTGCCTGTTTCCTCCAATGCAACTGCGGAAGCGGTGAAGCTGACGGAGAACATTTTCCGCGCCGTCAATATCGCGCTGGTGAACGAGTTGAAGACCGTTTACGCGGCGATGGGCATCGATATCTGGGAAGTCATCGAAGCGGCAAAGACAAAACCGTTTGGCTATATGCCGTTTTATCCGGGTCCCGGCCTTGGCGGCCATTGTATCCCGATTGACCCGTTTTATCTCACATGGAAATCACGGGAATATGAGCTGCCGACCCGCTTTATCGAGCTGGCGGGCGAGATCAATTCGGCTATGCCGCGCTATGTCGTCGGCAAGCTTGCCGAAGCGCTGGATGTCAGGCTCGGCAAGGCACTCAGCCGCTCGCGCGTGCTGGTGCTTGGCCTCGCCTACAAGAAGAACGTGCCTGATATCCGCGAAAGCCCGTCACTGCGGCTGATCGAGATCATCAAGGAACGCGGCGGCCATGCGGATTATCATGATCCATTCGTCGCCGAGATACCCTCAACCCGCGAATATATGGCGCTGAAGGGCCTTGCCTCCGTGCCGCTGGATGAGAAGACGGTGAAATCCTACGATGCCATTCTGGTCTCGACGGATCATGATGGCGTCGACTATGCGGCACTGGCCAAATGGTCACCGCTGATTGTCGACACGCGCAATATTTTTGCCAAGCTGGGCCTGAGCGCCGAGCATGTTGTGAAGTCCTGAGCCAAATAACGTCGTGGAACGTTAGGACAGCTTTGCCTTGAGATTGCTTGCGGCCATGGCATAGCCGCCCGATGCGCCGTCGATGAAATGCACATGGTTGCGTGACATGGGCGTCGGCACAAAGCAGGTCATCAATGCGGAATCCTGCTTGTGCAGGCCAAAACGCGCAATGCCCGATTGCGCGGCTTTCTCCAGAAGCATTTCAATGCGCTGCAATCTTGCAGCATCAATATCGATGGTCATTTTCAGGCCATCGTCAAACTTGCGGAAATCCGAATTCTGCGCCACGTCGCGCTTATATTGTCTGGGATCAAAGTTGCCGAATGTCAGGCCAAGCCGGTCAAGGCTTACGGTGAGGGCGATCTGGGCGAGGATCGCAATCTTGCGCAGGAAACGCTTTCCCTTGGGGGCGGTGGCGCGTGCTTCGGTTTCAAGACCGCTTGTATTGAACGCGATGGGCGGTCCTTCTTCCGGCAGCGGGTGGGAACCGCGGCTTTGTTCCGCAGCAATGGCAATAATTTCTGCCACAAGGCGCTGGAACGGCGCGGTTGCGCCCGCATCGCCCGGAATGGCAATGATCGACAGGATTTCGCCGTTACGCGCCTGAATTGGGTTCCAGCGGCAGGAGAGGCCAGTCAGATCAGGACGGGCGCCTGATGGGGCCGCTTCAACAGCATATTTGCCGGCTTTCATTTGCGCTTCGGCCCAGCTGCTGCCACCGCCTGTAAACATGGCGTAGAAGACATCTGTACTGGCGCTGAAGCGCGCAACGCGCACCTCAAGCCCCTGGGCTTTGATATCGGTCATGGGCACAAGCGCTGTGCGCAAAGTCAGTTGCAGATCATCCTTCACCCAGGTTTGAACAGAGGCGAGGGCTTCGCGTGCCTGCCCAGCGGCGGAAGCGGGAATTGCCACCAGCGCGCCATCGCCGCCGAAAACAAAGGGGTAATCCCTTTTGCCCAGTGCATTGAGCAGGGCAGAGATGACACTGGCGCCAGCCATGTTCACCGCCTTGTAGCGCCCTTCTTCGATAGCCTTGGTCGAGCCGACAATATCCGCCACAGCCAGCAGCCAGTCATCGGGAAGCGGCTTATAATTATGCGCATCCGCTACGCCTTCGAACTCAACGAAGACCGGAAGTGTATCAAAGAAGCCGTCGTTTGAATTGGCACCCATGCAAAGGAATTAGCACATTGCCCCGATTGAGGCGACGGGAGAGTGAATAAGCCTCACAGGAACGTGTGCATGAGAGGTCATACGCGCGCAGGTTGTGTTCGCACGCGGCGCCATCTCCGCGACTCACAGGTGTGACTGGTTTCTGAGGTAAAATGACCGAAATTTGAATTAATTTACTTTGAGCAGCGGTGTTTAGCGCGCAATTTGTTGCTGTTGATGGGGGTAATCACAGATTGCGGGCAGGATTGAGCCTCGATGGGACAACTAAAAATTGTTTTTTTCAGCAAATATGTGAAAAAGTGCAAATACAATTGTTCATGATCTTGTCTGACCGCCAGTCTCGTGCGAGCATGAACACGCTGTTTAATTCGCTGTAATTAAAAGCTATCTGAAATCCAGAAGAATACCGTTGCGCAAGCCAGCAATCTGCAGGCAAAGAGGAATGACTTGTATCCGATGTCGCTCGAACTGGCTCATTTTCCCGATTTCCAAAAAGGTTTGTTCAAGGACGCAGTCGCTACGGACACGCTTGCGATGCTTCTTGAGGTCAAGCAGCAGATTGGCTGCCGCTATATTACCCATGTCGGTCATTCCGAGCCACGACCGGGCAGTGATGTGGTTGATGAGAATGTACCGCTTCTCATGACCTATCCGATCAGCTGGTTGCTGCGCTATTTTGCCAAGGACTTTCTCAAGATCGATCCTATCATGCAGGGTATGAGCCTGTTTCAGCCGCGCGCCGATGCACCGGGCACAATCCGCAATCTGACCGCCGACGCGACCTTGCCGCTGCCCGTAAGGCGCTATTTCAAGGATGCCGAACGGCGCGGGCTGGGCAATCTCCATCTGGCCATCTGTGCGACGAATGCTTTCGGGTTTCGCGGCATCACGCTCCTGACCTTTGACGTGGAAGAGGCAGAGCAAGCCTCATTCATCGATCGAAAGCGCAAGCAATTGGCTGCGGCGTCGGCGCGCATTCACAATGCGCTGCATGGCACGCGTAATCCGTCGCTGGCGGCGATCATTGCCAATCTTTTGACCAGGCGCGAGATTGACTGTCTGTTCTGGGCGGCAAACGGCAAGACCGATGGCGAGATCGGTGAGATTCTCAATATCGCGCGTTGGACGGTGGTAACCTATCTGCAGAACGCCAAGAACAAGCTTGGTTGCTCCAACAGGACGTCGACCGTGGCAACGGCGCTTGCCCTTGGTGTCATCGATATACCGACAGTTGCCAAAGCCTATCTTTAAGCGACTGCTATGCCTGTGCCGAGGCTGATAGCTGCGGCAGGCGTGCGTTTTCAAATGCTTGGGCCAGCAATGCCGTATTCTGTGCAGGGGTATGGCCCGTTTCGGCAAATCGCACATGGTGCAGGTCGATATCGGCGCTTTCGGAAGACAGCGTCAGCCGGAAGTAGGCATTGACCCCCATATTGCTGAATTCAAGGTCGAGCATCACGCGCGGTGGTGCATCCCAGTCCAGCGCATATTCTCCGCCAAGACCAAATGTCAGCGTATCCGGATAGAATGTCAGCTCCGTCGCCGAGTTGACAATATCAGCAATGTTGCCGAACAGCTCACATCGTATAAAGGCAATATAGTCAGCAACATCGACAAGACGAAGGTCATCAATAACCTCAGCCAGATGTCTTGAAATGATATCGACCCGGGCAACCGAATATTGCGTTCTCTTCATCTGCTGCTTATCCGATTGGAAACGAATTTTTTATTTACGTCGTACATTAACAAATTGGATCAATTCTGCCACTGCTTTGTAAAATTCTGGCGCAATTGCATTGTTAACTTGTACTTGCTTGTACAATGCACGCGCTAGTTGCACATTCTCGAAAACCGGTATGTCATTGGCTTCCGCAATCTCCCTGATCTTCAAAGCAATCAGATCCTGCCCCTTGGCGACAACAATAGGGGCTGGATCTTTCGCCGGACTGTAGCGCAGAGCAATGGAGAAGTGTGTCGGATTTGCGACGATCAGCGTGGCTGTTGGAACCGATGCAATCATACGCTGGCGTGCCCTGTCGCGACCGAGTGACCGCAGCCGCGCTTTGAGCAGCGGATCACCTTCGGCCTGTTTGTGCTCGTCCTTGATTTCCTGCTTGGTCATGCGCAGTTCATTGCGCCAGTGAATGCGCGACCAGGCAAGATCGAAGGCTGCAAGCGCGGTGACGGCAATAGTCACCGAAGCCAGAAGGTGGGTGATATTGGAGCGGATAAGTTCCGGCAGCTGGCTTGGTTCGGTGATGATGGTATCGACAAAGAAATGGCTGCTGCGAAAGAACATCATGAAAACGATGATGCTGGCCGCCGCGAATTTAAACACTGATTTCAGGAACTCCACCCGCCCGGCAGCGCCGAAAATACGTGACCAGCCTTTCACAATGGAAACGCGGGAGAACTGCGGCTGGATACGATCAAAGACCAGTCGCGGTGCATTCTGCAAAACCGATGCGAGAATGCCGGCTGTGGGAATGATGATGAACACAGGGAGCAGGGCAGCGCCAACAGCCATGCCGACAATGCTGAACAATTGCCGGGCATCCTGCGCGCTGTTCAGGCGCCATTCTTCCGGTTTGTCGAGAAGCGCCGAGAGGAATGAAACCAATTTGGAGCCGCTTGGAACAGCAACAAAGACCATGATGACAAGGAAGGCGACGATGGAAGCAAGGATCGGCGCCTCGCGCGAAACGGGAAGATTACCCTTCTCGACCGCATCACTGATTTTCTTCTCAGTTGCTTCCTCGGTTTTGCTCTCTTTGTCAGTATCGTCTGACATGGTTTAGCAGAACCCTTGGATCATGTTTCGGATTCTTGTGGTTCAAGCTTGATATCGCCGCGTTCGGCAAGGGCGATTGCCGTGCGGGCAATGGAGCGGCGCGCTTCGGTGACGGTATTGGCATTGATATTCGTCTGGCTGGACAATTCAGTCTCAACCATGCGGCGACCACGCGTCGACAGCGATTGGAGTATGAGTTCCTGCAGACGCGGCTCACAGCCATGCAATGCGGAGGTGACGACATCCGTCTGGATTTCATCAAACAGGATGAGCCGCGCGCGCTGCGAGATGCGGACGATATCTTCGAACGTAAAGAGCTTGGCCTTGATCTTGGCAAGGTCTTCGGCACCAAGTTCGGTGAGGCCCGCCAGCAATTCGTCGATCTCTGACTTTTCGAGCTGGTTGATGATATTGGCAATGGTGCCGTGATGGCTCTTTTCCGAACCCGCATTGTCTTTGCCGGTGATTTCGCGCTGCAGGACAGCTTCGAGCATGGCGATTGTCGACGGGCCAACCTTGCGGATATGCAGGGTACGCTGGATGATCGCCCCGCGCTCCTGCGGGCCAAAACTGATCAGCAGCCGTGCGGCAATGTCAGAGGGAAGCCGTGAAATCACATAGGCAGTGACCTGCGGGTGCTGCGTCGACAGGTAAGTCTGCAGGACATCGAGTGAAACGCGGGGTAGAATGTCCCAAACGGATTCCTGTGTCAGCAATTCGGGACGGCGGTTTTCGATGACCGCGCTGGCCTCTTCGGCTGAAAGCGTCTCGCGCAACAATCCTTCGAAGCGCATTCCGGCTTCGGAGACCGGAGCACCATCGGCAAAGGCGTTTTCGAATTCCTTGACCAGTTCTTCAAAATCACCCGGTGTAATCGGCTCGAGCTTGCGTGCATGACCGGCAAGCGAGCGCAGGTCATCAGCATTGAAATGTTTGAGAAGCCGCGATGCGGAAGGCCGCCCGATTGCCACAAGCAATGCTGCAACCTTTTCCGGGCCGGAGAGGTCCTGAATGGCGCTTTCGCTCTGTGGTGTATCTTGATCGCTCATGCGGTCTGGCTTCTCATGCTTTAAAAGGGAAGGCGAAAGTTTGGGGTTTTAGCTGCCGCTGCCGATCACTTCGGTCAGGCTGACACCGAAGCGTGACGAGTCATCTTCAAGCACGATCACTTCACCGCGGGCAATCACCCGGCCATTGACGACGATATCAACTGGATCACCGATCTGCTTGTCGAGCGTCACGACAGCGCCGCGACCAAGCTTCATCAGATTGGCCACAGGCATGGACGTGCTGCCGAGTACAACCTGCACATCGACGGGGATGCCCATGATGAGATCAATATTGGGCTTTGATCCCGCAGGCTTGCGGTTCGGCTGCGGTTCATCGCGCTTGAGATCTTCAATTGCCTCGTTAAGCTCGTCTTCAATGGAATTCTTGTCGGAAATGGTCATGGGTGAATCCGGTTCAAACGGGGTTAAAGGACGGCATTTGCCACATCAGCACTGCGAACAATGCGATTGACGAAGACAGGCAGAGTTTTAGCTGGTGCGGCCGGTGCGCTGCGCGCTTCGACGGGAGCCGTTGGTGCTGGCTGCGCAACAAATGCAGGCGTAGCTGTCCGCTGGATGGCATCAACGGTTGGAAAAGGATGCACATTGTTCTTGAAGTCGTTCTTGACCCGCTCGACCAGATGAATGGCGCGGGTCATCTCCGAACGGGCACGATCGGAATCCTTGAGCTTGGCTTCAAGACGAACGCTTTCGTCGCGGCATGTTTCGCGCTCATTCTGCAGGAAGAGCAGCGCCTGCTCAAGGCTCCTGGCCGAGCCCGCCACCTGCTGCGCCATGGCGTGGCTCATCGCCGTCAAACGGTTGGCCTTGCGCAAAGCCACGAAGAAAACCGCGAGCCCCGTTGCTATCAGGGCAGCAGAAATGAGATTAGCCAGCAGCAAGCTCATCGAGCAGGTCCTCTTCTTCATTGATCGGATCGGTAATACGCACGGTGAACGCAGTGCCGGTTTTGCCCAGACGGCATTTGTACAGCGCCTGTTTGCCACTGCGCAGACGCACCTGATTGATCGCGTCTTTCGGCAATTGCAGAATCTGGCCGGGTTTCAACAGGGCAATCTGTTCAAGCGTCATTGAGCCCTGCTGGATGAAAGCTTCGATGTCGATATGCGCCCGGCTGACTTCGAGGCGCAGCTTCTTCGCCCATGTGGGGTCGGAATGATGTGCCGGTTGTTGTAGCATCCGCGCAATCGCATCCTGCATGGGGCGGAAGCTTGAACGCGGCATCATGATGATGATCTGGCCGCTATGACCGCCCACCTTGAGCAGCATGGTGCAGCAGATCATGCGCGTATCGTTGACGGTTGCCGTGGAAAAATGCGCAGCTTCCGTCAACTCAGCGATCTGGAACAGCGCTTCACCGCCGCTGGAAAACATATGATCCAGCGATGAGGTTACATCGGAGAAAATCTGCCGGGCTACACCGAGATCGACTGATGTCATTGGCCGGTGCGGCGGGTTATCCTGGCTCGCACCGGAGCCGAACAGTGCATCGATGCCACAATCGACAAAAGCGCGATCTGCTGCCAGCAGCAATCTTGATCCCCATTTGACAACCTGCACGGTTCCAATCAGGCCGGAGCGCAGCAATGTGCCTGATATGGCATCTTTCTCAATGGACTCCATACGCACGAACTCAGCCGAAATGGCCACATCGGTCTGGCTGGCTATTTTGCCGGCAAAAGTCGTCGCGAGATCGCGAAAGACAGTTTCGAGCGATTTAAGATCGTCAACCGACATGCCCGCAGCGCGCAGGATGCTTTCTGCCAGCACATCAGGTCTTTTCTGTTCTGCCTCGACGTCCATCATTCAGCCTATGCCGCTTGCTGTAGCGGGACGGTGGAGATCGTTTCCTGCTCGACCACATCGATGGATGGGCGGTCATAGGCCGAAATTGTCTTACGGCCATATTCAAGTGCGATCTGCGGCAATGCGCCATTCATATAGGCGAGCAGCGTCTGTTTGACGATCATATAGAGGCGGTTCTGCTTTTCGCGCGTTGTCTTGATTTTGGTGGCAATCGGCCCGACCACGCCATAGGAAAGAAAGATACCGGCAAAGGTGCCAACCAATGCAGCGCCAATCAGATGGCCCAGCACCTCCGGGGATTCATTCAGCGCGCCCATGGCCTTGATCACACCGAGCACAGCCGCAACGATGCCAAGGGCAGGGAGCGCTTCGGAAATACTGACCATCGCGTGATAGGGCTTGAGCTTGTCACGGGAAATCGTGTGGATTTCCTCGTCCATCAGCGCTTCGATCTCATGCGAGCGCGCATTGCCGATGATGATCAGGCGGCAGTAATCGCAAATGAACTGGGTAAGGTCGTGGTTTTTGAGGACGCTTGGAAAGGCCTGAAAGATCAGCGATTCATTGGGATTGTCGATGTGGACTTCCACCTCATTGCGCGATTTCGCGCGTAACTCGCGCATCAATGCATAGAGAACGCCAAGTACATCGAGATAATCGCGTTGTTTCGGCACCTTGTTGGTGAAGGCTTCCATACAGGCGCGGCCCGTGTCCTTGACCGCTGAAAACGGATTGGCAACGAGGAAAGTACCGAGTGCGGAACCGCCGATAATGACGAATTCCCATGGCTGCATGAGGACGCTGACGTGCCCGCCCATGGCAATGAAGCCGCCAAGGAGACACCCCATCGTTACTACAAGTCCAACAAGGATACCCAAAGCACTCTCCTGCAAATATTGCCAGCAATGGAGCACTATCAAGTCCGGCTTGCGTGAACCTTGCAGGCGGTGACAGGTTCACGATTGATCAGAAACAGGCGGACAGCTTCAGGCAAGCTTGATTTGGCACAGATAGGGAGAAGCTTTGGGAGTGCCGGTGCAATGATCAATACCATGACCAGCTACAAATTGATCTCGTCAGATTTGACGCGTTCGCTGACGCGCGTGGCCAAGGAGCCAGCGGTTCAGCGTGATACGGATTATTATCTGAAGAACATCGGCAAGGTGAAAACCATCGACGATTTCATGAAGGATGATCGTCTGTATAAATATGCCATGAAAGCCATGGGCCTTGAGGACATGAATTTCGCCAAGGCTTTTATTCGCAAAGTTCTGACTGAGGGTACAGGCAAGGACAGCTTTGCCAGCAAGCTGACCGACAAACGCTATCTCGAGTTTGCGACGACCTTTGATTTCGCCAAGCTTGGCGACAAGGCAACGAGCCAACCCGCTGTGCTCAAGCCTGTTACGGACAAATATGCCCGTCAGACTTTGGAGAAGGAAGCGGGTCAGGACAATGAAGGCGTGCGGCTTGCACTGTATTTTGCGCGGAAAGCTCCAACGATTACCAATGCTTATGAAATCCTCGGCGATAAGGCGCTGCTGAAGGTTTTCCAGACAACGTTCTCCATCCCGGCGCAAACGTCCAATATGGACATCGACCGGCAGGCCAAGATGGTTGAGGACAAGCTTGATCTGAAATCGCTCAAAGACCCGGCAAAACTTGAAAAATTCCTCACCCGTTTTACTGCCATGTACGAAATGAACAATCCTTCGACGGCAACCAGTATCCCGTCCATGCTTATTGGAGGGGATATGACGGTCGGCATCTCGCAGAGCATTCTGACAACCCTGCAATCGTTCAAGCTTGGCGGTCGCTGATGGAAAACTCGATCTATGTCGGCCTGTCGTCGCAGATATCGCTGGAACGCCGCCTTGATGCGCTGGCGCATAATGTTGCCAACATGTCGACGCCGGGTTTTCGCGCCACGGGCATGAAGTTTGAAACCATGGTCTCAAAGGCCGCGGAGGATTCAAGCTTCGTTTCTGCTGGCCAGAGTTACATCAAGACTGAAGCTGGCCCGATAACCCAGACCGGCAATCCGCTTGATATGGCGGCAAAGGGTGATGTCTGGTTCTCCATGCAAACACCGGCCGGACAGGTCTATACCCGTGACGGGCGTATGCAGATGTCGACGACAGGCGAGCTTCTGTCCGTCAAGGGCTATCCCATTCTTGATGCGGGTGGGCAGCCTTTGGTGATCGATCCGAATGGCGGTCCGCCGGAGATTTCCGCCGACGGCGCAGTCTATCAGAACAAGCGCCAACTCGGTTCGATCGGCCTGTTCACCATCAACCCCAATGCCAAACTGACCTATTTTGACAATTCCGCAGTTATTCCAAGTGTTGCGGCACAGCCGGTGCTCGACAATCCACATGCGGGTGTCATTCAGGGCGCCATTGAGGGGTCGAACGTCGATGCAATTGGCGAAATGACCCGGCTGATGAGCGTCACCCGCGCCTTCGAGCGGGTGGATGCGTTGCTGCGTGGCAATGAGGGCACATTCTCCGAGGCCATCAAGACGCTCGGATCGAAAAGCTGATGCCTGAGCGGGCCGGATAAGCATGCAGGACCTTGAAACAGCCTTACCAACAATGAGCAGCGGGACGGGAAGTCTCGAGGCGCTGGCCCGGCTTGTTTCGCAGGTCACCACATCTCCGGCTCCCGTTGCCATTGGCGGCTATGTCAACGAGGTCTCACGTTCGGCCATCGGTGTGCGCGGTATTTCCGAACGCGCCCAGCTCGGGGACATGGTCACTATCCGCAGCGATAATCAATTGTACCCCGCAGAGGTGGTGCGGATCGGACAGGCACAGGTCCTCGTCAAACCTTTCGATGACCGGATCATGCCGTCGCTTGGAACACCGGTTTTTCCCGAGGGACCATTCCGTATTGCCCCCGCGCCCGATTGGAAGGGCAGGGTCATCAACGCGCTTGGCCTTCCACTTGACGATAAGGGATTGCTGACATCAGGCGATGATCCCAAGCCCGTCGATTGCGCGGCGCCGCTTGCGATGAACCGCAGCCGCGTTGAAACAGGTCTGCGCACTGGCGTGAACGTCGTTGATGTGTTTGCGCCCATGTGTTTTGGCCAGCGCATGGGCGTCTTTGCGGGATCGGGCGTTGGTAAATCCACGCTGCTTGCCATGATGACCAAGGCGACGGATTTTGACACCGTTGTGCTGGCTTTGACCGGAGAGCGCGGCCGCGAAGTGCGTGACATGCTTGAAGACACGATGGCTGGCAAGCTTGGCAAGACCATTACTGTTGTATCGACAGGCGATGAAAGCCCGATGATGCGGCGGCTTGCACCCAACACAGCAACAGCGATTGCCGAATATTTCCGCGATCGCGGTGACAATGTTCTTCTCATCGTTGATTCCATCACCCGCTTTGCCCATGCGGCGCGCGAAATCGCCATTGCAGCGGGCGAGCCGCCTGTTTCGCGTGGCTATCCACCCAGTGTATTCAGCCAGTTGCCGCGCCTGCTGGAGCGTGCGGGTCCCGGATCGTCGAATGGCGGGACAATCACCGGTATTTATGCGGTTCTGGTCGATGGCGATGATCACAATGATCCGGTGTCCGATGCCATTCGCGGCACGCTGGACGGGCATATTGTGCTTGACCGCTCCATTGCTGCGCAGGGACGGTTCCCGGCCATGGACATTCTCGGCTCCATATCGCGTTTGGCCCAGCACAATTGGTCGCCCGAACAGGGGAAGCTTGTCGCCAGTATGCGCGGACTGATCGCCCGTTTCGAGGAAACCCGCGATTTGCGCATGATCGGTGCCTATCAGGCGGGAAGCGATCCTTTGCTCGATCAGGCCGTCAATCTGGTTCCACGCATTTACGACGCTATGCAGCAGACACCGGCCACGCCGCTTTCGATGGATCCCTATAGCGATCTCGCCGCAGCGCTTCGGCCAAAGGAGGGGGCATGACAAAACAAAAACCCATAGACGCATCGCCGGCAAATGACGCGGCAGAAGTGCAGCCACGCCAGCGCGACAAGCGCTTTGATGGCTATATCAAGGGTGCGGGCTTTGTCCTTGCCACCATCTGCGCCATCCTGCCGTTTGTCATGTATTACGATATTCTGGAAGCACGTCCGAAGCCTGAACCAACCGGCAAAACCGTGCGCGATCCGCTCGACCGGACCAACCAGAAGGTCGTGCGCAAGAACAATGGCACCGAGGCTTCGCTGTCCAAGACAAGAGATGGTGCGCTTGATCCGATGATTACCGCAACCACATCCGCTTTGACAGGCGACCGGCTTGCCGGGATCAACGCTGCCAGCAAACAACCTTTTCCCGATAAACCGGTGTTTCTGGTGCGCGAAGTGGTGGGCGGTCTGGTGATGATCGAAGACAATACCGGGTACTGGTTTGTTGAAAAAGGATCGCCTCTGCCGGATGGAAGCACGCTTGTAGCCATTGAACGGGGCACGTCATCAGGTTCGTGGCAGATCAAGACATCCGACGGTGAAGTGATCAGCCGCACGAACTGAGCAAATGACTCATTGCGCGGTCAGAAGTTCCCAACCCGACCGCGCCGCAAGTCTCACGCAAGATTGACCACCTAGATTGGCATCAGTTGATTGGTTGGGGCGCGAGGCAGGCACATGCAGGGGATTCATCTGTTCGAATTGGCATCACGTCAGGCTGAGTGGCTGTCCGTGCGGCAGGCCGCGGTTGCTGGCAATGTCGCCAATGCCAATACGCCGGGCTTCAAGGCGCGCGATGTCGAGCCTTTCAAGGATGTGCTGGAGCAGACCCAGCTGACCATGGCGGCGACCAACTCCAAACACCTTGAAATCAACGCATCCGGTATCGCTGCGACTGCCCTGCGCAAGGATGATGTGACCGAGCAGAACCATTCGAAGAATACTGTCAGCCTTGAAGGCGAGATGGTCAAATCAGGCGAGATCAACCGTGAATTTGCCCTCAACACCAGCATCGTGAAAGCTTTTCACCGCATGATGCTATCGGCAGTGAAGGGCTGAACCAGATGTCCGATCCGCTACAGGCCGCTCTCAAAGTTGCCGCATCCGGCCTCAACGCTCAATCGACGCGTTTGCGCATTGTGTCCGAGAATTTGGCCAACGCCCAATCAACAGGCAAGACGGCCGGCAGTGATCCCTTTCGCCGCAAAACCGTATCCTTTGCCACCGAACTTGATCGCAACAGCGGCGTTGAAACCGTGCGCATCGCCGAGGTCGGCCACGACGTATCAGCCTTCACCGAAGAATATGATCCAAGCCATCCGGCTGCCGATGCCAAGGGCATGGTCAAATATCCCAACGTCAACATGGTTGTTGAAATGGCTGATATGCGTGAAGCCAACCGCTCCTATGAAGCCAATCTCCAGGTCGTCAAGCAAGCACGCGAGCTGATTGCCATGACCGTCGATCTCCTAAGGAATTCCTGATGATAGACCAGCTTCTCAGTGTTTCCACCCGCAACGCTCTTTCCAAGTTGTCGGAAACTGTCAACCAGACATCCATGCCGGGCGCATCTTCGCCTGCGGCAGCAACCGGCCAGCCTTCCTTCGACAATGTCCTGTCGCAGCTTAGCGGCAAGCTTCAAAATGCCGAGGCGGTTTCGCTCAAGAGCATGACCGGCGACGTGCCGACGCGCGATGTGGTCAACGCGGTCATGGATGCCGAAAAATCACTCCAGACGGCCATCGCCATCCGCGACAAGATCGTCCAGGCCTATCTCGAAATCAGCCGTATGCCGATTTAAGGAATCACAATGAAAGCGCTCACCATCGCGGCGACAGGCATGAATGCCCAGCAGCTCAATCTGGAAGTGATTGCCAACAACATCGCCAATATCAACACGACCGGGTTCAAGCGCGCAAAGGCTGAATTCTCGGATTTGCTGTATCAGACCGAGCGCAGTGCCGGTGTGCCCAATATGGCCAACCAGAACATCATCCCTGAAGGCGCGATGGTCGGGCTTGGCGTGCAGACATCGGCTGTTCGCAACCTGCATCTTCAGGGCGGCCTCAACCAGACGGGAAATCCGTTTGATGTGGCGCTGAAGGGGCGCGGCTGGTTCCAGATTCAGAACACCGCCGGTGAAATACTCTATACCCGCGCCGGTGCGTTCAATACCAATGCAACGGGGCAGCTGGTGACATTGAACGGCAATCTGGTCGAGCCCAATATTGTCGTGCCGACGGATGCTCTGGAGGTCACGATCAGCGAGTCCGGTCAGGTTTTTGCAAAACTGTCTAACCAGACACCACCTGTTAATCTGGGCGAGCTGACCATTGCCAATTTTGCCAATGAGGCCGGTCTCGAACCGCTCGGCGACAATCTCTATAAGCAGACCGATGCATCGGGCGATCCGGTTGTTGGTGTCCCCGGTGATCCGGGTTTTGCCACGCTGAAGCAAGCCTATCTGGAAAACTCCAACGTCGATCCGGTCAAGGAAATCACCGATCTGATCACGGCCCAGCGTGCCTATGAAATGAATTCGAAAGTCATTCAGGCAGCCGATGAAATGGCGTCTGTTGTATCGAAGAACCTGCGCTGAGGATAATGATGACGGCGGCAAAGATCATTGGAAACTGGACCATTCGCGTGCTGGCACTTTGCCTGTGCGCGCTGGTCTTTTCCGTTGCCGCCCGCGCCGAACGCATTGCGTTTCTGGTGCCTTCGCAGATCATCTATCCCGGGCAGACCATCGGCAATGCCGGTTTGACCGAGAAGTATTTTACCATCCGTGCCAGTGCCGCCGCTCAATATGTCCTTTCATCAGACCAGCTCGTCGGCAAGATATCACGCCGCACATTGCTGCCGGGCCAGCCGATCCTTCTAACCGCAGTCAATGAGCCTGATATGGTCCAGCGCGGGGTTCCGGCGGTGCTTGTCTTCGATACGGGTGCGCTGGTGATCACGGCGCGGGGGACACCGCTGGAAGCAGGCCGTGTTGGCGATTTCATCAAGGTACGCAATCTCGATAGTGGCATCACCGTATCGGGCACCATCCTTGCGGACGGGCGCATTCAGGTGGGCATGCAATGATCAGGCGTTTCGCAATAGCCTTGCTTGCCTTCTTGGTAACGTCCGCGCTCCACGCGGGCGAATCCTCGCCCAAAGACAAGGGTTACAAGACCGTTGGGCAGGCACAGGCCGCCTGGCAGAAAGAGGTGGATGAGGGACGCTGGGGTGGCCCGGCCTCGCCTCTCGGTGATGGTGGCGCTATCGCCCGGCTCAAGGATATCGCCGCCATTCAGGGTGTACGCGAAAACCAGCTTGTCGGTTACGGTCTCGTTATCGGGCTGAATGGCTCAGGCGACAGTCTGCGCAATGCCCCGTTCACGGAACAATCAATGCGCGCCATGCTGGATAATCTCGGCATCAGCCCACCCGCTGGTACTTCGCGCGCCAAGAATATTGCAGCCGTTATCGTCACCGCCAATCTGCCGCCCTTTGCCGGGCGCGGATCGCGTATCGACGTGACGGTTTCCTCGCTTGGCGATGCGACATCGCTGTCGGGTGGCACACTCGTCATGACGCCATTGGCAGGTGCTGATGGGCAGGTCTATGCGGCGGCGCAGGGCAATATGATTGTTTCAGGCTTTACCGCTTCGGGCGATGCGGCAAAAGTCACGCAGGGCGTTCCCACCAGTGGCCGTATTCCCAATGGTGCTCTGGTTGAAAAAGAAGTTGCCGGTAATTTTGGTCAGGAGGGCGAGCTTGTCGTCGAGTTGCGTCAACCCGACTTTACAACCGTTGTTCGCATCACCGATACAATCAACGCCTTTGCCAAACGGCGCTACAATCAGCCGGTAGCAAAGGAGCGCGACGCAAAGTCCATCCGTCTGCGCAAGCCGAAGAACATGACAGCGGCCCGCTTTCTGGCTGAAATTGAAGGTCTGCCTGTACCAACCGATGAAGTTGCCCGCGTCGTTGTTGACGAGCGCACCGGAACGGTTGTCATTGGCGAGAAAGTCCGGATATCGCGTGTCGCCATCAGTCATGGCAGCCTGTCTGTTCGCGTAACCGAGACACCGACAGTCATTCAACCAGAGCCTTTCAGCGACGGCGTGACTGCCGTTGAACCGAACACGAATATTCAGGTTCAGCAGACTTCCAAACTTGGTGTTCTTGGCGGTACGGATCTCGAAAGTCTCGTCAAGGGCCTCAACCAGATCGGCGTGAAGCCGCAGGGTATCATTGCCATCCTCCAGGGCATCAAGACAGCGGGCGCATTGCACGCGGAACTGGTGGTCCAATGAGTATAGGTAGGAAAATCGGCTTCCTTGTCGTCGCAATGCTTGCCACGCCGTCCTTCGGTTGGGCGCAGGACGCGGCGCCCAAGGATGAGACCAGGCAGGAAATTGACCGCTATTGCACCAATATCACCGACAAGGCCACGGATGCGCGCTATGCCATGCAGACGCGGGAGCTTGAGCAGCTTCGGGCGGATATCGACAGTCGCATTCAGGAACTGGAAGCCAAGCGCAAGGAATATGAGGTCTGGCTGAAACGCCGTGATGAATTTATCGACAAGGCCGAGGATTCGCTTGTTGGCATCATTTCGAAGATGCGTCCAGACGCTGCCGCTGCGCAGATGGCGCTGATGGGCGATGAAGCCGCCGCGGCGTTGTTGTTGAAGCTCAATCCTCGTGTCTCCAGCGTTATCCTGAATGAAATGCCGCCGGAGAAATCCTCCCGGCTTGCTCGTGTGATCGTTGGATCGCGCGTGGTCACAAATAAAGAAAGAACCGCGCAATGAAAAAAGCGGCATCCATGCTTGCCATCGCCAGTGCCGTCATCCTTTCCGGATGTGCCGACAATTTTCGCGATTTGAACCGCGCACCGCAAATGTCGCCGGTGGGTGCTGGCGTCGGTCAGACGTTCAGTGTCTCCGATCCGTCCTACTATCCGACTCAGCCGCAGCCAAAGCGCTATTCTCTGTGGCAGGACCGTGCAGCTGGCTTCTTCCGTGATCCGCGCGCGACCAATCCGGGTGATGTGCTGACGGTCAGTATCGCGATCAACGAAGAAGCGAAATTTGACAATAAGAACAGCCGTTCCCGTGTTGCCTCTTCGGTCTATGGCGGTAAGGGCGATGTCAGCGGCAGTGGGTTTACCGCAGGCAATATCGGTGGAAATCTCGACCTGAATTCAGACAGCCGCACCAAGGGCGAAGGCAAGATCGAACGGTCGGAAAAGATCGTGCTGAAGGTTGCGGCCATTGTCACCAATATTCTGCCGAATGGCAATCTGGTCATCCGGGGTTCACAGGAAGTCCGCGTCAACTACGAGTTGCGTGTGCTGAATGTCGCTGGTGTTGTGCGCCCGCGTGACATTTCGGGCGACAACATTATTTCCTATGAGAAGATCGCCGAAGCGCGCATCTCCTATGGCGGTCGTGGCCGTCAGAGTGAAACACAACAACCCGCCTGGGGCCAGCAGGTCCTCGACACCGTGTCGCCGATCTGAATGATATGAGCACGCTCGCCGAAGACACAACACCTCAATCAAAAGCACCTTCCAGTGTGGCGCTGATTGCTGCGGTGGTGGTGCTGACCCTGATCGCGGCGGCTGGCGGCTGGTTTCTTGGCTCTCAGCTTGGGCTGAATGTCCCTGCGGGACAGAGCGCGGTACCCGGTGACAAGTCCCGTCCAGTGTCATCAGATATGCCATCAGGCACTGTCGTTGCGCTGAAGCCGATCCTCACCAATGTGAAAATCCCGCAGGATGTCTGGATCAGGCTGGAAGCGGGCGTTGTTGCCAAACCCGGCGAAAAAATATCCGACGAACTTGCAGCAACGATTGCCGGTGATTTCATGGCGTTCCTGCGAACCGTAAACCTCATGCAATTGCGCGGGGCGGCTGGGCTTGAATATCTGCGTATGGATCTGCAGGAGAGGGCGCGCATGCGCTCCGAAGGCAAGGTCGAGAAAGTCTATATCTGGGCATTGGTGATGGAATGAAACGACGTCTTCTCACACCGCTGCTGCTGCTTATTCTTGGCGGAACCGCCATGGCGCAAACGCCCTCGCTCCTTGATGGCTTGATCCCGCAGGGCAGCGCCTCCACCAGTGGTCAGATCATCCAGATGCTGGCGGTGCTCACGGTGCTTTCCATTGCGCCCGGCATTCTCATCATGGCGACTAGCTTCACCCGCTTTGCCATTGCCTTTTCCATGTTGCGTGCTGGCCTCGGCCTGCAAACAACGCCTGCCAATCTTGTCATGATCAGCCTTGCGCTGTTCATGACGTTCTATGTCATGGCTCCGGTGTTTGACCGGGCATGGCAGAATGGTGTGCAGCCGCTGGTCAATAACCAGATCACGCAGGATGTGGCGATCCGCGAAATCACCACGCCGTTCCGCGAATTCATGCTGCGGCAGGTGCGCGACAAGGATTTGCGGCTGTTCGAGGATCTGGCGGACGAATCTTTCCGCACCAAGGCCAATGAGGCCGTCGACATGCGTATTCTCGTTCCGGCGTTCATGATTTCCGAATTGCGCCGCGGCTTCGAAATCGGCTTTCTGATCCTTCTGCCATTTCTGGTGATTGATCTGATCGTTGCCACGCTCACCATGTCCATGGGTATGATGATGTTGCCGCCGACAGTGCTGTCCCTGCCGTTCAAAATTCTGTTTTTTGTGCTGATCGATGGCTGGAATATTCTGGTTGGCAGCCTGATACGTTCGTTTTCGTAACCATGCAGAAAAAATTAATCCTGAACGTTATTGAAACTGTAACACTTACGTCGTAGTCCTAACGTCCATAACAGGTGACCGCTTCGGTTACAGGCATCATGCCGCTCTGTTAAGTCGGTTTTAATCCGACATGTCCCCATCACATGTATCTTTTATAGGGGCTTTCCATGTCCAGCATTCTTACCAATGCGTCAGCAATGACTGCACTCCAGACTCTGTCTGTTACCAACAAGAATCTTGCTACTACACAGAACCGTATTGCTACGGGCCTGAAGATTTCCGAAGCTTCTGACAACGCCGCTTATTGGTCGATTGCTACAACCATGCGCTCAGACAATGGTGCAAACTCCGTTATTCAGGACGCTCTCGGTCTCGGCAGCGGCAAGGTTGATACCGCCTATGCTGCCTTGAACAAGGCCATCGACTCGGTCAACACGATCAAGAACCTGGTCCTGTCTTCCAAGAACGCCAGCGTTGACGACCGCAAGAAGAACCAGGAAGCGATCAATGCTGCGATCAGCGCCCTGAAGGAAAATGCAGGCGCTTCTTACGCCGGCTCCAACCTTCTCAGCACTGACTCAACCAATGATGCTGTTCCTGCAACTGCAAACTTCAGCGTTGTTGCTTCGTACAACCGCAATGCAACTACCGGTGCAGTTACAACCGGATCGATCGACGTTGCTCTGAAGAACACCCGCCTGATCGATACGCTTGCAACAGGCAAGACCGGCATTCTCGATAAGGAATTCGCCGTAACGCCAGCTGCGACCGGTGCAACCACCACTCAGACTTCGATCCTGACGATCGACGTTTCCGGTGCGACCATCGACAACAAGGCGCTCGACGATATCCTGACTGGTGTTGAAGCTGCTGTTAAAGGCCTTGCTTCCGGTGCTTCGCAGCTCGGTGCCGCCAAGAGCCGTATCGACACACAGAAGTCCTTCATCAGTGCCCTGTCCGACGCCGTTGATCGCGGTATTGGCTCGCTCGTTGATGCTGACATGAACAAGGAATCGGCTCGTCTGTCGGCTCTGCAGGTTCAGCAGCAGCTCGGCGTTCAGGCGCTGTCGATTGCCAATGCAAGCAACCAGAGCATCCAGCAGCTGTTCCGCGGCTAAGGGTGACGATCCTTCGGGATCAGTTCTGACTTGGGCCACGCCTCGTGCGTGGCCTTTTTCATTGGGGCTAACTTCGCGCAAGCTTCGACCTCTATGGTCGGATGACGCAAGCGTGGTGGGCATTAATGGAAAAGAATATCAGACAGTCTTTCGGGCAGTTTCTGGACGCCATGAAGAAGCTGGGTGCAAGGCGGCTCATCGGGCTCGCCGTTATTGGCATTACGCTGTTCAGCGCGATTCTTATTTCCAGTATTTACCTCAATCGCCCACAATATGAGACGCTCTATGTGGGTCTTAGCCGCGATGACGTCAACCGCATGGGCATGGCGCTGGGCGAAGCAGGTATACCCTTTGATGTGAAGTCTGACGGAACGTCAGTGCTTGTGCCGTTTGGCAAGGCGGATCAGGCCCGTATGTATCTGGCTGAAAAAGGCCTGCCGACCAGCAACAATGCCGGCTACGAGCTTTTCGATAATATGGGCTCGCTCGGTTTGACCTCGTTTATGCAGGAAATCACCCGGGTGCGTGCCTTGGAAGGCGAGATTTCCCGGACCATTCAGGCAATCCGTGGCATCAAGGCGGCGCGTGTTCATATCGTTTTGCCAGAGAAGGGCAGTTTCCGCCGTGGCGATCAGGCGCCGTCCGCTTCCGTGGTGATCCGTACAGAAGGCGGGTTCTCGATGGAATCGGCACAGTCGATCCGCCAGCTTGTCGCCGCTGCCGTTCCGCAGCTCACACCATCCGAAGTTACTGTGCTTGATACGAACGGTCGCCTGCTTGCATCAAAGGACGACGGTTCCAATGCCGGTGCCGTCATGTCGGCAACGCTGGAACAGAATGTATCGTCCTCCGTCGATGACAATATCCGCAAAGCGCTTGCGCCCTATCTGGGCATTGGTCATTTTCAAACCAGCGTTCAGGTGGCGCTTGATACGGATAAGCGCCAGACAAATGAGACCGTCTTCGATCCGGAATCACGCGTAGAACGTTCTGTGCGTGTTGTGCGTGAAAGCGGCGATTCGAAGAACTCAAAGAGCGACAACGCGACTGGCGTCGAACAGAATATTCCGCAGGAAGAAATCCAGAGCAAGAATGGTGACAACTCCACCGAGAAGACCGACAAGCGCGAAGAACTGACCAATTACGAGGTCAACTCCAAGACGATTTCGACCGTCAGCGACAGTTACCAGATCAAGCGCCTGTCGATTGCCGTTGTTATCGATCAGGCCCGGCTGCTTGCAACAGCAGGCGTCACACCCGTGCCTGACAAGTTCGTCGAACAGCAGATCGCCAAGATCACCGAGCTGGTGGCAACCGCCGCCGGTCTTGACCAGAAGCGGGGGGATGTCATCACCGTGACCGCGCTGAACTTCATGGAAGCAACCGACGAGCAGTTGCAACCAACCGCCACGCCGCTATCAGAGACCATTTTCCGGCAGGCGGGCAGCTTCGTCAACGCAGCGGCGCTGATCGTCGCTGTCGGTCTGATCCTGTGGTTTGGTGTGCGCCCGCTGATGCGCGAAATGGCCAAGCCCCAGGATGCGTTGCAATTGGTGGCGGGCACAGATGTCGCCGTGCCCGACTTCACCGCAACGTCGCGTCCGCAGCCGACCTTGGCAACCAATTCGGACCAGAGCTTGCCCTATGACGATCTGAGCGAGCTTCGGCGGCGCATGCGCGTTCCGGCGCAAAACCGGCTGGAACAGATGATCGAGATGGACGAAGAGCGCGTAGCGGCGATCCTGAAACAGTGGGTTCACGAGGCAGCTTGATATGGCACGATCTATCGCCAGCGTGCTTACAGATTTCACGCCAAAACACGTACCGGATGACCGGATCACGGTCTTTGCGGCCGCCACGCGCGAACGCGCCGAACCGTTCGACAGCGATGCTGCGCCTGAGGATGTTGTCGAACTCATCGATATCGAGCTGAAGATCAAGGAAACCTTTGAACTTGGCCGCGCCGAGGGTCAGTCCGAAGCCTCCGTGCTCTTTGAGGCTGAGAAGCTGCGGCTGGAACGCGATTTTCTGGAGCAATTGGCGGCGGCGGAAGCCGGGTTCATGCAGCGCATCGGCGACCGCATGTTTGAACAGCTGGCAGAGGGGCTCGCGGCTGTGTCGGCACAACTTTCCAGTAATCTTGCAACTGTACTTGCACCATTGGTTGAAAAGAATTTGCGAGAACGTGCCATCACCGGTTTCACAAGCGAAGTAGAGCGCCTGACCAAAGGGCTTGAAGGGGTGATGATTGACATATCAGGCCCGGCACATCTGATCGATCCCCTGCGCAATCGGTCTGATATCGATTTGATGCGGTTCACCTTCACGCAATCTGACCAATCGGAACTATCGATGAAGCTCGATGATGTGGTTGTCGAAACGCGGCTGGGCCGCCTGATTGAGGCGGTGAAGGACACAACCCGATGAATATTGATCCGGAAACCCGTCGTGAAATCATTATCGTTCGGCGTGGCCGCAATGATGGTGAAGACAGCCACCATGGCGGCGTCTGGAAGATTGCCTATGCGGATTTCATGACCGCGATGATGGCGTTCTTTCTGGTCATGTGGCTCATCAACGCGGCCAACGAAGAAACAAAAGCGGCGGTGGCGAGCTATTTCAATCCGGTCAAACTGATGGACAGGCAGGCAAGGCCCAAGGGCATCGAAGCCACCGACAATCAGGAAGGCAAGGTACGTTTCGAGCGCCCCAATTCCACCGATGCGGAAACGAAGAGCGCCCGCAACGAAAAGGATCAGCAATCCAAACCGGAGACGGAAGAGCGGCAGATTTTCAAAGACCCCTATGCCGTCCTTGCGGAAATAGCCACGGATTCCGGTGTCTTGCAGAACCGCTCGGCGAAGGGCGAGGGTGGTTCGAATGCTGCGGGTCCATCGACGGGCGCCGAGGGCGGAGATGCCTATCGCGATCCTTTCAATCCAAACTATTGGTCGACCCATGTGGAAGACGATCTCTTCCCGCTGACCGACAGTCCCGCTGTCCCGCCGCCTTCGCAGGAACAGTTGGAAAAGCGTGTGGCGGGCATTGAAGCCAAGACCGAAGCACAAGCGGGACCCGCTGATACAAAGACAATCGATCCGGCAAATGCCAAGCAGCAGGCGGAACAGCAGAAGGCTGAAAACGCGTCAACCAAACCTGTTGAAACTGCCGTCGCCGTTACTCCGGCAAAAGGCGATCAACAGCCGGATGCGGCGCAGCTTGCATCAGCGCGCGAACTTGCGGCAGAGATTTCCCAGAAGACGGGTGCTGCGGCTGATGAAAAGACGCCTGACATTACGGTGGTCCCCACCGACGACGGCGTGATGATCCAGCTGACTGACAAGGTTGACTACGGCATGTTTGCTATTGGATCGGCAAAGCCTGACAAGCGCGTCGTGCAGGTGCTTGATCAGATTGGCAAGATCATCGCCACCCGCAAGGGTGAAGTCATCATCAGCGGCCACACAGACGCGCGTCCTTTCAAGAGCGATAGCTATGACAATTGGCGTCTGTCATCGGCGCGCGCGCATATGGCTTATTACATGCTGACGCGAGGCGGACTTGACGCAAAGCGCATCCTGCGTGTGGAAGGTTATGCGGACCGCGATCCCAAAGTTCCTGCTGATCCCTATGCGGCGCAGAACCGGCGTATCGATATCTTTCTGAAAACGGCCAAGAGATGATGAAGGGCTTCCGTTTGCGATGGCTGCTGATCGGATTTATGGGCTTGCCGCTTGGCATTGCCCATGCCGATATGCCATCGCCGGAACCCTATCTGCTGGTGCGCTCGATGCGCATGCTGCAGGATCAGGTTGCCTCGGGAAAGCCCGAAGCCCTTCCCATGCTCAACCGGGTTCTGGGCCATATTGCCGGGCAGCTTGAAGCGGCCAGTCCTGATGTGTGGCAGAAGCCTGCCAATGCTTATGCCATCCTGATCTATCTCCTCAATGGCGGTAATCCGCAGGTTGTTCGCAATATCCTCACAACCACGAAACTTGAGAGTATCAGCCCCAAGCTTGTCGCTGGTTCACTTGCTTATGCGGATGGCAATCCTCTTGGCATTGTTGATAACTTCAGTGGCGAGTTACCGCCGGATATACCGAGCGAACTTGTCGCGTCGATCTCGCTGGTTACGGCGGCGCAGCTTGCGGCCATTGATGCGCCGACAGCCCTGAAGCGCCTTGACTATATCCGGCTCACCGCGCCGGGCACTTTGCTTGAGGAAGCGGCGCTCCGGCGCGGCTTGATGATGGCGGCCAATCTTGGCGACAAGGATAAGGTGAAGCTGCTGGCGCGCAATTATCTGCAGCGTTTTGCCCTGTCGCCCTATTCGGAGGATTTCTTCCGGCAACTGGTCGATGCGGTCATGGTGCTCAAAGGCAAGATCAGTAACGACGAAATAGAAGAAATAGCGTCGCTGGCATGGACCGGTGCCCGCCTGCCATTTTATCTGCGTATCGCCCGCGGTGCCATTGTTGTTGGTGATATGCCGCGCGCCCGCTTCATGTCGCAAAAAGCCGAGGCCCTCGCACAGTCACTCAAGGCTGACGATACGCAGGCGCGGCTTTATCTCGGCATCAGCAATGTCGGTACGGACAAGACCACCGATGCAGTGAGGATGCTGTCCGAATTGCCGAAAGACCGGCTGCATGAACGTGATGTGAAGCTCCTGGAAGCGGCGACGGCCATGGGTGGCAAAATTTTGGAGCAGCCTTCCGTCGTACCGGTGGAAACACCGCAGAAGAGCGTGGTGAAAGCGGGCGCTGCGACGACGGATACGAAGGTGAAGGTCGATACGCCGAAATCTGAGGCAACGATTGATCCGATGATCGATGAGACACGCAAGAAACTCGATGCCATAGACGCGCTTCTAGGGAAGGCCAAGAAATGACCATTGGACCTGATATGCCTCTCAGATCGCTGCAGGACGCCATTATCGGGGATACCGGCAAAGGGCATCGCCTTCCCGACAAAAAGAATGCCAAGGGCAAGGACGATGCGCCTGATTTCAAATCCATGCTGGAGGCAAAACCGCTGCGCTTGCCAACGGAGGCTGGTGCCGCGATCACCGATGATGATGTTTCTGAAATCAGGGATGAGCCAGAGACGAAAAAGGATAAGGACAAGGAACGGGCAAATGCCGGGCCATCGGTACAGGCACTGTTCGGCCAGTCCATTCTCGCCCTTGAACAGCTTTTGGACAGACAGAAACCGGCAGACGGTGAGCAGGCGCCGCATCAGGCAAAATCTGTTCGGGTGTTGGATTTTGATCCGAAGCTGATTGAAGACAGCTCTGCGGAACCGGCCGCGGCTGCTGGTGACGAGATAGTCCCGGCTCTGCCAAAGGCCGACAGGAAAGTTTCAATCCAATCCGGCGAAAAACCTGATGCAAAAGGCGCCGTAAGCGCTGAAGCCAAAGCCGAACCTGTCAGGTCTGACGCCCCTCCGCCTCAGGAGACCGAAACTCAATCCGTTGATGCCATCACACCCAAAGCGCGCACCAGTGCGAAGCAGGTGCCCGAACAGGCCGCGCCAACAGTGACCAATAATACTCCGTCGCCAGCGTCACCTATGCCATCTGCCGAGCCACGCACCAGCGCTGCCACCCCCGTCGCTGCTGCACCAGCATCACAGAACCGCCAGCCCATTGCCGATGTCCAGATCATCTCGGATCACAGCACGGGCGCTGCAAGAACGCTTGTGATCCAGTTGCAGCCAATTGAGTTGGGCACGGTTACCGCCCGACTGCGCCTGACCGGAGAGGGCATGCATATCCAGCTCATGGCGGAGAGCAAGGCGGCCGCAGAGCATCTTGCACGGGATCACGAAGCCCTTGGCAAGGCGTTGCAGAGGGCAGGGGTTGCCGATGATACATCGACGGTTACCATCTCTGTTGTCGATCGCAGCAGCCTTGTGGCCAACACCCAATCGAGCCAGCAAAGCACGACAGGGCAGGACCAGCAGATGGGTGGAAGAGCTGGCGGCCAAGCCAATTCCGGCTCACAGGGGACGCAGGGCGACCGCTCTTCTGGCCAGCAGCATTTTGGAGACAGCAGAGCCGATGAGCGTGACGACAGGGCTGCCAAAACTGTTCCGGATAACACTCTTTCTCGCGGCTTGGTTGTGTAGCGGCCTGTTTGCCGCGCAAGCCGTTCGCGCCGACAATCTTTGCGAACGGGAAATGCACCGTGCTTCGAGCAAATATAACATCCCGATCGGCATTCTCTATGCCGTTGGATTGACCGAAACCGGGCGTAAGGAGTCGCTGCAACCCTATGCCATGAACATTGAGGGCAAGGCGGTTTTCATGCCGTCAGCGGCAGCTGCAGTAGCCAAATTTAACGAAGCGCACGAGCAGGGCGCCAAGCTGATCGACCTCGGGTGCATGCAGATCAATCACTACTTTCACGCCAGCGCATTTCCTTCCGCGAACGCAATGCTGGACCCTGCAAGCAATGTGGATTACGCGGCGCGTTTTCTCAAACAGCTCCGGGCGCGGGAGGGCAACTGGACCATGGCCGTAGCACGCTATCATGCGGGCCCCAACAATGATCCGGCGCAGAAGCAATATGTTTGCCGGGTAATGGAAAATATGGTGGCTTCCGGCTTCGGAAACTGGACACAAAAAGCGCGAATGTTTTGCGATAAGTGAAGGCGTTAATGATCAGTAATAAAACGTGAATTTGTTCGCATGGTCATCTTTGGTTAAGATGTAGCCGGTAAACATTTGAGCGTGCGAGTCGTACCTCCGCTCGATCTCCGTTCTCCACCCGAAATCACTATTTCAGACTCCCAATAAATTGCAGTCAATTTGTTGGGGATTGTCGGCGAGTCACCGACCCCGCTAGGTGTGTGTTATTGGGGTTTTTTACTGATTCGGAAGGTGGGGTCGTGATTGTAGTCGTCGACGAACGAAGTCTGGTGACGAGTGGGTATTCGGCGTGGTTCGCCCGCGAGGGCATAACAACAACAGGGTTCGCTCCCGATGATTTCGGTGACTGGGTTTCTACCGTCCAGCAGAGCGATATTATGGCAGTGGAAGCGTTTCTCATAGGGGAATGTGCCAACCGCAGCCAGTTTCCCCACAAGATTCGTGAGCGCTGCTCGGCACCGGTTATCGCGGTTAACGACACGCAGTCGCTTGAAAACACGCTTGAACTGTTCCAGGCGGGTGTCGACGATGTGGTCCGCAAGCCGATGCATGTGCGCGAAATTCTGGCCCGTATCAATGCCATTCGCCGCCGTTACGGCAATGGCGATGTGGGCACGCAGGTGGGTCCTATCCGCGTCTTTTCCGATGGTCGCGATCCGCAGGTCAACGGCGTCGAATTCTCGCTGCCGCGCCGCGAGCGCCGCATTCTGGAATATCTCATTGCCAATCGTGGCCGCCGTCTGAACAAGGCGCAAATTTTTAGCGCGATCTACGGCATTTTCGACAGCGAAGTCGAGGAAAGTGTTGTCGAGAGCCACATCAGCAAGCTTCGCAAGAAACTGCGGGAACAGCTCGGTCACGATCCCATCGATTCCAAGCGTTTCCTTGGCTACTGCATCAATCTCGATTGACGCGCTGAACCGCTCCGCTGCTGGCGGGGCGGGTTCGATAAGATCGCACAAGGCATTCAAAGCGTCAGGTTCACGCAAGCATCGCAGGGTTACGATCCTGAACGGAATCATGGCGCAAGGAGACGGAAATGAGCCTCTATGGAATGATGCGGACGGGTGTATCGGGCATGAATGCCCAGGCCAACCGTCTGTCGACTGTATCCGACAATATCGCGAATTCCAGCACCACAGGCTACAAGCGGGCGAGCACGCAGTTTGCTTCGCTGGTTCTGCCAAGCTCCGGCGGCGCCTATAATTCCGGCGGCGTGGAAACGGTTGTCCGCCATCATATTTCTGACGACGGTTCGCTGCGCTTCACCACATCCTCGACCGACCTTGCGCTCAAGGGCAACGGTTTCTTCGTTGTTAATGATACAAACGGCACGCCGTACCTGACACGCGCCGGCTCCTTCGTTCCCGATGCGCAGGGCAATCTTGTCAATGCCGCCGGGTACTACCTGATGGGCAATCCGATTGTGAATGGCCAGACGAACGCTGTTATCAATGGCTATCAGGGTCTGGAGAAGATCAATATCAAGCAGAACGACCTTGTTGCCGATCCAAGCCGCAAGGGGACATTCACCGCAAATCTTCCTGCCGGTTCAGCCGTTATTGCGGCGGCAGACCTGCCGTCAAATGCAGCGGCCAACACAGCAGGAACCGCAAAATACACGGCCAAGACATCGCTGCAGAGTTTCGACAATCTCGGCAATCTGGTTGTCCTCGACGTCTACTTTACCAAGACGAGCGAAGATCCGGTCACCAAGAACGCCACCTGGGAAGCGACCGTTTACAACAAGGCGGATGCATCAGCCAGTGGAGGCTTTCCCTATTCCAAGCCTGCAATGAAGACGGAAACCTACAATTTTGATGGTGTGACCGGAAAGCTGACATCCACCGACAAGTCGCTTTCGGTCCAGATTCCCAATGGTCAGTTGCTCGAGATTGATCTGTCCGCGACCAAGCAGCTTGCGGGTGACTTTACCCCGATCGAAGCGAAGATTGACGGCAGCACGCCGAGCCCTATCGACAATGTTGATATTGCTGCCGACGGCACCGTTGTTGCCCGCTACAAGAACGGTGCGCAGCGTGCCATCTATCAGATCGCGTTGGCCGATGTTCCAAGCCCCGACAAGCTTCTGGTTCTGTCAGGCAATGTTTATTCGACCAGTGCGGAATCCGGCGATGTTCAGTTTGGCAAGCCCGGCAAGGGCAGTTTCGGCACGCTGACTTCGGGCGCGCTGGAGGAATCCAATGCGGACATCGCGCAGGAACTGACTGAGATGATTGAAGCGCAAAGAAGCTACACGGCCAATTCCAAGGTTTTCCAGACCGGTGCGGATTTGATGGACGTGCTGGTGAATCTGAAAAGGTAATACTCCAAATGGTGATTGGACCTAAGGCATGTCATTAACTTCGGCACTCCTTACCGCTCAGAGTGCTCTGACGACGACGTCGAAACAGACAGCGTTGGTATCCCGCAATATTGCGGGTGCCAACGATCCCAATTTTACGCGTCGTATTGGTTCAGTTGTCAGTGGTCCCAACGGATCAACCTATCTGTCGGTTCGCCGTTCGGCCGATGACGCGCTTCTTTCCAAATATATCGAGACCAACAGCCAGCTCGGAATGTCAGATACGCTGAAGAGCGGCCTCGACCGCTTGTCGGGCATCTATTCCGCCAATAATGCATCCGGTTCCCCAAGCGCTCTGCTGGGCGACCTGCGTGACTCGCTGCAGCAATATGCATCGCAGCCCGGCAATAATTCCGTTGGCGAAGCGGCCGTTTCCAAAGCCGTCAATCTCGCCAATGCCCTGAACAAGGGTTCGAACGAGATTCAGAAGCTGCGGCTGGATGCCGATAGCGACATCAATGATTCCGTCAAGAATATCAATTCGCTGCTGGCGAAGTTCGAGACGATCAATAACAAGGTGGTCAACGGAACGCGCTCCGGTGCTGACGTATCGGATTATCTCGACCAGCGCGACGGTCTGCTGAAGGAAATCTCCGGCGAGATCGGCATCACGACGATGGTGCGCGGCGACAATGATCTGGTCATTTTTGCCGAGTCCGGTGTCACCCTGTTCGAGGGATCACCGCGCAAGGTCGGCTTCACACCAACAAGTGCTTTCGCAGCGGGTACAACGGGCAATCAGGTCTATGTGGACGGCGTGCCGCTATCGCATGATACATTCCAGCAGCCATTCGGAACGGGCCGTTTGAGCGGTCTGTTGCAATTGCGTGATCAGACGGCACCTGCCTATCAGAACCAGCTAGATGAAGTGGCGCGCAGCCTTGTCAGCATGTTCGCCGAGAAGGATCAGAAAAACCCGCCGACACTGCCGAATGTTCCGGGCCTCTTCACCTATTCCGGTGCCCCGGGCATGCCTGCGGATGGCACGATTTCACCGGGTATTGCCGGAACCATCAAGGTTTCCTCCGCCTATATCCTGTCGGAAGGCGGCAGCCCGACGCTGCTGCGTGACGGCGGCACCAATCCAGCCAACCCGGACTATGTGCAGAACACCGGTGGATCGGCTGGCTATTCCGCACGTTTGCAGGGACTGATCGGGGCCATCAATGCGCCGCGCACTTACGACGCCAATGCGGGCATAAGCGGGCAGAAAAGCCTTCTGGATTATTCCGCCGCCTCGATCAGCTCGCTTGAAACCAAACGCAAATCTGTCACCGAGACCAACACCTATAATGGCGTGCTGGCATCGCGGGCAGAGGACGCCATTTCCAATGCATCCGGTGTGAACATCGATGTCGAGATGCAATCGATGCTCGAACTTGAACATTCCTATCAGGCGTCGGCGCGCATTTTGTCCGCCGTGGATGCCATGTTGAACGAACTCTTGAACGCGGTGAAATAGCGATGAAGACCCAGTCCATTTCATCCTACATGCTTGCCAATTCGACCCGGAACATTCTGGCGAAAGCACAGGCGGATCTTATCAAGGCAAAGGAAGAAGCCACGACAGGCTTTGTCTCCGATACGGGCCTTGCGCTTGGCAGCCGTACCGGCCAGTCGATTTCACTGCGCAAGGAATATGACCGGCTGACGGTCCTTACCGAGACCAACAATCTCATTGGCCAGCGCATGACGACCTCGCAGAATGCCCTTGGCAATCTCGTCAAGAACGCGACGGATTTTCTCGGCACGGTCACGGCCCTGCGCGGCTCGGCTGATGGTCATTCGGTTGCAGCTGATAAGGCCAAGAGCGGCTTGCAGACAACAACAGGCCTCGCCAATACCAACTATAATGGCGAGTATGTTTTTGCCGGTGTAAATACCGATGTGCAACCGATGGATGACTACTATGCCGCCGGTAATCCAGCACGGGCGGCGATCCAGACTGCTTTTCAGACCCAGTTCGGTTTTCCGATGAACGATCCGCAGGTGAAGAACATCACCGCCGATCAGATGAAGACCTTTCTCGATACGACCATGACGGCACAGTTCAGCGCGGGTTCGTGGTCCAATAATTGGTCGTCGGCGTCCGATACGCTGGTCAAGAGCCGGATTGCACCGACGGAACTGGCCGAGACGTCCGTCAGCGCCAACAATGCCGGCTTCCGGCAATTGGCCATGAGCTACACCATGGTGGCCGAACTTGGAAATATCGGTTTGAGCCAGGGTGCCTTTGATGCTGTCATGGACAAGGCAATTTCCACAACGAGCCAAAGCGTCTCGTCGCTGACGAGCGCCCAGTCCTTCCTTGGCGATGCGCAGGCCCGGACCAAGGATGCAACGGACCGTTTGATCGTGCAGATCAAGGTCCTCAACAGTTCGGTTCTCGATCTGGAGGCCGTTGACCCTTACGAGGCGGCCAACCGTGTGACCGCGCTGACAACCCAGATCGAGGCGTCCTATGCCCTGACTGTCAAGTTGCAGAGCCTGAGCCTGCTCAATTATCTGAAATAATCGCAACGTGCGCGGCTCGCGCGCCCGTTCACGTCGATACCGGAAAGACACATGTACCAGGCCCGATACAACGACATCATGGACGACGGCGCAGAGAGCGCCAAGGAGCGCGAACGCTCGCTGTTCGACCAGTCGATCCTGATGCTGGAGGAAGCGCGCGACGAGGGGGAATACTCCTTCAAAGCCATTGAGGCGGTGCATTTTACCTCCCGGCTCTGGGTGATTGTGATTGAGGATCTCGGCAGTCCCGAAAATGGCCTGCCGCAGCAATTGCGTGCCTCGTTGATTTCGATCGGTATTTATATTCTGAAAGAGCTTGAAGCTATCCGGCAGGGCAGTTCGGTCGATTATGATGGCATCATCGAGATCACCAGAACCATTCGTGACGGGATCTGACATCATGAAAATTACCCTGCGTGCCGGTGAAAAGGTCTATATCAACGGCGCTATTCTGAGTGCAGATCGAAAAGTCTCCCTCGAATTTCTCAATGACGTTACCTTCCTGCTTGAAAGTCATGTGCTGCAGGCAAGTGAAACGACTACGCCGCTGCGTCAGCTCTATTATGCGGCGCAGATCATGCTGATCAATCCGCTGATCAGGCATGAAGCAAACATCACCTTCAAGCGTATGCTGGGAAACCTGCTGGCAACGTTTGAAAACCAGCTGATGCTGAAGGAGCTGAAGCTGATCGATGAGATCGTCTGCAATGACCGGGTGTTCGAGGCACTCAAGGCCATACGTTCGCTCTATCCGCTGGAAGCACAAATTCTGTCCGGCGATCTGGACACCATCCATCCCACTCATTCGGACCAGCCAAACAGGCCGGAGGCAATCGCATGACCACTACCCCTCCCATCGGATCATCAACCGGCAACACACCGGACACGTCCAAAACGGGCGGTCCGAGTGTCGACTATCAATCCTTTCTCAAGCTGCTCGTCGCGCAGATGAAGAATCAGGACCCGACACAGCCCATGGACGGCACGCAATATGTGGCGCAGCTGGCGCAGTTCTCCAATGTTGAACAGTCGACATTGATGAACAAGAAACTGGATCAGATTCTGGCAAGCACTTCGCTGTCGCAGGCTGACGGCATTATCGGCAGGACTGTGACAAGCGCCGATGGCAAAGTCACCGGCGTGGTGGAATCGGTCAAGATCTACAGTGACGGTATGATTGCCAAGCTAAAGGGCGGTGCCGAATTGCCTGTTACCGCCGGCATCGTCATCAGTTGATCGCCAGCAGCCAATCATGAATGAGGCCGATGCACTCGACATCATCAACCAGGCGATCTGGACGGTGATTGTTGCTTCCGGCCCGGCGGTGGGCGCCGCCATGCTGGCGGGCGTCTGTATCGCGCTGTTTCAGGCCCTGACGCAAATCCAGGAAGTAACATTGACCTTCGTGCCGAAGATCATTGTTATTCTCGCCGTGCTTGCGCTGACAGCGCCTTTCGTCGGCTCGCAGATCAATACGCTCACCCTGCTGACGTATTCACGCATTGAAAAGGGTTTTTGAGCTTTCGCATTGCGGTAAATGAATCACCCCCCTCTGCCCTGTCGGGCATCTCCCCCACAAGGGGGGAGATCAGCCTTCAATACCATCTTGCACAATCTGCAACGTTTCCGGTTGTGCAAAGGCATTACTGTCAATG
>NZ_JBFRDN010000031.1:0-64685 GCF_052113785.1 Phyllobacterium sp. TAF24
GGTTGAAGCAGTGATCACCCGCCGTACCGCGGCGGCAGATCCCGCGATCTTTATTACCCCTACACCCTCCGAGGAGTTACGGGCAGCGGCGCGCGATCTGATGGCACGAGCACCCGAGGCAAACAGCCTGCCGCTTTGGGGTGTTCCATTCGCCGTAAAGGATAATATAGATGTTGCGGGCTTGCCAACTACGGCCGGATGTCCTGCCTATGCCTATGATCCGGTTGCAGATGCGACTGTTGTCGCCCGTCTCAGGGCAGCGGGCGCCATTGTTATCGGCAAGACAAATCTTGATCAGTTTGCCACTGGCCTTAACGGCACCCGCTCTCCACATGGTGCGCCGCGTTCTGTTTTTGATGCCGGCTATATTTCGGGCGGATCGAGCAGCGGATCTGCAGTCGCCGTTGCATCTGGTCTCGCCTGTTTCGCGCTTGGTACCGATACAGCGGGATCGGGGCGCGTTCCTGCCGCTTTCAACAATCTTGTCGGAATAAAACCGACGCCGGGGCTCTTGCCAAACACCGGCGTGGTTCCCGCCTGCAGAAGTGTCGATTGCGTTACCATTTTCGCGCCGACGGTTGGCGACGGGGTCGCCATTCGAAAAATCGCTGAGGGCTTTGATGCTGCTGACGCATTTTCGCGTCAGGCAAGCCATGCTTCGCTACCGCGCGTGGGGCTTCGTGTCGGAGTACTTCCTAAAGAGGAGCGGGAGTTCTTCGGCGATAAGGCGGTCGAGCGACAATACGAGGTGGCCATTGAGCGGGTGAGGGCACTTGGCGCAACTATAGTATTATTTGACTACGCTCCTTTTCGCGAAGTGGCCGCGTTGTTGTACGAGGGCCCATGGGTGGCCGAACGTCTCGCCGCTGTCGAGGATTTTCTTGCAACGAATGCGGCGGATTTTGAACCCACTGTGAGAACAATAATCGAAGGTGCAAAGGGCAAGACGGCCATCGATGCTTTCAATGGCCGTTACAGGCTTGAGGAGCTGCGCCGGAAAACAGACCTTGAATGGCAAAAAGCAGACGTTCTCCTTCTGCCAACCGCGCCCACAACCTATACAGTTGCCGCAATGAAGGCTGATCCGATTGTCCTCAACGGTCGCCTTGGGCGCTACACCAACTTTGTCAACTTACTCGATTGTGCAGCAATCGCGGTGCCGGCAGGATTTGACGGCGAAAGTCATCTACCGGTCGGTGTCACGCTTGTCGCGCCAGCCTTTACCGACGACGCACTGGCACCTTTAGCGGACGCACTGCACCGTGCTGCCGGATCTGGCATGGGGATCGACCTTGAAGCGTCGATACCCTTGGGGAGCGCTATGTTGCCAGTGGATGATGGTCTCGTACCAATCGTTGTGGTTGGGGCGCATCTTTCAGGAATGCCGCTTAATCATCAACTCACGACGGCGGGCGGGCGTCTGCTGAAGACCTGCCGGACGGCGGCAGATTACCGGCTGTTTGCGCTTTCCGGGACAGTGCCGCCTAAACCCGGTCTCATCCGCGAACGCGGTTTCAAGGGTTTGGGGTTAGAGGCTGAGGTCTGGCTCATGCCTCCCGATGCATTTGGCCATTTCGTACAACAGATTCCGGAACCGCTCGGTATTGGCAAAATTAAACTCGATGATGGATCCAGCGTCCCCGGCTTTCTCTGCGAGGCCTATGCGGTTAATGGGGCTGAAGATATTAGTCATCTCGGTAGCTGGCGCATGTATGTGAGCTCAAGGCAATGAGATATTTGCAGAGTAAAGGAGAAAGTATGTCGCTTGCCCGGATTATCGTCAGACTGCTCCTCGATGGGATAAAAGCTCGAGCTGAAGCAATAAATCTCCCCTCCCGGGATCGGCACGAAAGGCGCTCTCAGGAGAGGTAAAGGTGACCAGTCATAGGTGATCGCGTTCTAGCTGTGACGTCAGATGGAAGGTGGGATCTGGCCCTTCCGCGTTGACACAAACACCAAGCTGCAACCTCATTGGCTCGACCTACTGCCGTCAATGACACCAAGGTGCCGCAGCGAAACGGCAGCGAGAATAGCGAGGATGGTGACGCTTACCGCACTGAATATTGCTGCGCTGTTGAATCCTGCAGTAAACGCGACCTGGGCTTCTTCGATAAGGCCGGGAGGCAATTCTGACGCTATTGAAGATGCCGCCCACAAGCTATCGCCAACGGCCTCACGTGCTGCATGACCGAGACTTTCCGGTATATGGTCAAGCATCGCCTTGCGATACATGGCGGTCGCGAGGCTTCCAAGCACGGCGATKCCGAGCGATACGCCCAGGTCTTGCACCGTTTCTGACATAGCTGATGCCGAACCTGCTTTTTCGGGGGGCGCCGATCCAACCACGAGGTCCGTACCAAGAGCTGCAATCGTACCAAGTCCGAGATAGGCTAACGAGAAGCCGGTGACGACGACCATCACACCGGAAGCGCTGTTGTCCAATTGGGTCAACATAAGATAACCCACCACCGATAACCCCAGAGCACCAGCCACCACGAAGCCGGGGCGAACATGCTGAGCAATCAACGGCGCCGTGACGCCTGCCACGACCATGGCAAGCGCGGGTGGCCCCATCCAGAGACCCGCGACAAGCGGAGAAAAACCGGCCACGAGTTGCAGATATTGTGTGACCAGCAGCATTGTGCCGCCTACAGCGACGAGGCCAAAGAGAAGCAGTATCAACGCCACACTAAAAGCCCTGTTGGCAAATAATGACATATCAAGCAGCGGATCGGCGAGTTGCTGCTGTCGGCGCACAAACAACACCGCGAAGACAAGTCCCACTGCAATTGAACCAACCGGATGGAATCCAAAACTGTTCTTGGCGATCTGCTTGATGCCATAGACCATAGGCAGCATGGCGGCGAGCGAAAGACCAACGCTGGTGAAATCCAACGTGCTGTCTTGTGATGTGCGATGTTCCGGCAGCAAGACAGGTGCCAGAAGAAGCAGAAGCCCCACAACCGGCACGGCTATGAGAAAAGCCGCGCCCCACCAGAAGTGTTCCAGCAGCACGCCGCCCACAACCGGCCCCAGCGCCATACCAAGCGCGAACATGGTTGCCCATATTCCAAAGCCAAGTGCACGCTGCCTTGGATCAGCAAACATGTTCGTGATGAGCGCCAGCGTTGAAGGCATCAGGGTTGCACCGGCAATCCCAAGCAGTGCCCGGGCAGCAATCAGCATGATGGCGCTTGTGGAGAAGGCGGCGAACGCCGATGCGATGGCGAAAGCCGCCGCGCCAATCATCAGTAACTTCCGGCGACCGATACGATCACCGAGCGTACCCATGGTAATCAGGAACCCCGCAATCATGAAGCCGTACGCATCCATGATCCACAACGCTTGCGTGCTGGTCGGTTGCAAATCGGCGGCTAGCGCCGGAAGTGCCAGATGTAGAAGCGTTAGATCAAGGCCGAGCAAAACAGTGGGCAGCGCAAGGAGTGCCAGCCCCAGCCATTCGCGCGCTCCTGCCACCGCAACTGATGAAGGGGGTACATCAGCCGCCTTGCTGGAAAGTAAGTAATCAAATTTGTCCTGAGAGTTCATGGTGCCTCCTTGTTGAGAGAAGACTTTCAAGGCAGCTATATCCTGTTACAATATAAGAAATTATCCCATTACTAGAGGTAACAGTCTTGGCCGACCGCACTCTCGCGCGCACGCGAAAGGATCTCTCCGAGTTTCTAACGCGTCATAGGAGAAAACTTGCACCAGTCGATGCGGGTTTGCCTTCGTCCGGCCATCGCCGCACCCCTGGGCTCCGTCGAGAAGAAGTGGCCGCGCTCGCGAGTGTCGGCCTTACCTGGTACACATGGTTCGAGCAGGGTCGAGACATCCAGGTTTCGGAAAGCTTTCTGCTCAAAGTGGCGAAAGCGTTGAAGCTGGACGATGCCGAGTGCAGTCATCTTTTTCTTCTGGCACACAGACGACCACCGCCACCTGAGGCCTATCATTGGCCATCCGTTAGCCCGCTCATTCAGCAACTGCTGGACGATATCGTGACGCGGCCGGCATATGTTGTGAATTTACGTTGGGACGTTGTTGCATGGAATGTGGCCGCAAACGATTTATTCGGCTTCAAAAATCGGGAGCGACCGGACCGAAATATCATTCGCCTGATTTTCGCCAATCCAGAGTTCCGCCGCCGCATTCCCCAATGGCATGACGAAGCGCCAAAGTTGCTTACGCGATTTCGCTCCGATATGGCAACCGCTCCCAACGATCCGGCAATGCTTGCTCTGGTCGACGAACTGAAGAATCTGTCCCCGGATTTCCGTTTATGGTTCGAGAAACCAGGCGTGGAATGCCCCACTCGCGGCATCGGCAATATCCTTGATCCAGAAGGCAGACAACTCAGCTTCATACACGAAATGCTGACAGTTGATGAATACAAGCACCTCAAGTTGGTTGTGTATTTTCGACAGTAAAGTCGGCGTAACAATCCTATGCCGACCGGGGTCGTTGCCGCACGATCTTTCTGATCCTGTGGCAAGGCGGGCTGCGACCGAGCCTTGATCGAACGGCGGGTTTCGAAACCTTGCGGGGATTTCCCTGCGAGATCGAAACGAACCAGCTTTTTCCGATCCTGCCCAATGTGCTTATCAGTAAGCTTCAAGATAACTTCGATTTCTACATTTGGGAGCCCCATGAGGAGCCCTCGTCCATTATCCGTCTCGTCACATCATGGGCAACACAGGAAATGCAAGTTGATGCATTTGCAGCCACGATCGGGGAATACGCAGTCTGATGTTCATGGTGTACGGCCTAACTCCCATCAACCCGGATTATTTGTGGCCCCCTTACATGCGGACAGACATTCCGCCGTCGACTGTTAAAACATGTCCATTGACGAAAGACGCTGCATCACTGGCAAGGAACAATGCGGCACCTGCGATTTCTTCCGGCCGTCCCCAGCGTTGCAGGGGAACACGCTGGCGGGCGAAGGTAAGCATGTCTGGATTTTCGGCCAGCGCCGCGTTTGTTTCGGTTGCGAACATTCCAGGCGCAATGGCATTGCTCGTCAAACCGGAAGCGCCATATTCGACAGCCATGCTGCGCACAAGAGCGGTTAATCCTTGTTTGGCGATGGGGTAGATGGCATCGTTGGGAAGGACGATACTCCCGATGATCGAGGTCACAGCAATCAGCCTCCCATAGCCGTGATATTTCATGATTTCAGCGGCATCACGTGAGAGCGAGATTGCCGAAACAAGATCGGTTTGGATGAGACGAAGAATATCATCGTCACTGAACGCAGCGAGGGGTCTTCGGTCACGTGCGCCGACATTGTTGACAAGGATATCAAGCCGCCCAAAATCTCTGTTGATTTCGGCAATCGCAGCCCGGCTCGCGCCCGTATCCGCGACGTCAAAGACGGTAGCCTGCGCACTGCCTCCATTCTTGACGATGGCAGCTACTGCTCTTTCCAATGTTTCGCTGGTACGTCCGGTTATGATCACATGAGCGCCCGCGTCAGCAAAGGCGCACGCAATCTCGAAGCCAAGACCGCGGCCGCCTCCCGTGACAAGTGCTACACGATCCCGCAAGGAAAATTTCTCGAGAATATTCATGGTACGCCCCGCGGCTTAGCAGCGTCATCTCATATGCCAGTGGTCCTTCACCAATCTTGCCAAGCGATGTCTTTCAGAGTCCAGACAATTCTCTTGGTTATCTGTCCGGGAGCATTGCGAGCAACACTTCCGGCAAGGCCTGCGCGACGAAATGAACGAGAGAATTCGGGAAGGCCATGGTCTGGAGTTTTCCATCGATTGCCAAATGTGCAAATCCATGAACCGTGGACCATGCTCCCAACAACAGCGGTTGTAGGCGGCTTTCGTCGGCGGATAGGCCTGTAGTGAGATAATCCCGAATACTCGCTTCAAGCTCAGCCAGCGCCGCTTGCCCAGCAGCTTCAAGGCGCTCATCATTTTTAAGCAGCAGGTCGTGGCGGAACATTAGTTGAAACCGTCCCGGAGCGCCGATAGCAAAGCTGACGTAGCTCTCGCCCTGTGAGCGGAGCTGGCTTCCCGGGCTGGAACTGGCTGTGCGAGCTCGGCGCAGGGCTTCGGTAAGTTCGACGAACCCGTCGATTGCAACTTCCGTTAAAAGTCCGGCGACACTGCCAAAATGATGGGCAGGCGCGCCAGGAGAAACCCCAGCGCGGCGCGCAGCTTCGCGCAATGAGAAACCTTCAGGTCCGTTTTCGCGCAAAATATCAGTGGCTGCCTGCAGCAAAGCGTCGCGTAAAGCACCGTGATGGTAAGTATCACGGCCTTCGTCTTTTTCAGCCGGCAGATGTGATTTCGATGACATCGTGGTCATATCTATACAGTGATCAAATTATGTGCCATTCTGGAACTATACACTGTTTACATGCGGAGCAAAGCCCACAGTGCGCAATTATGCGGCAGTGCGGAAATGAGAGGTGCGCCATGGCTCTATGGACAGCCAACGACATACCTGATCAATCAGGACGAACTTTTTTGGTGACGGGAGCCAACAGTGGTCTCGGCTATATCACAAGCCTTGAATTGGCTCGCCGGGGCGCGCGTGTCCTAATGACAGTGCGCGATGAAACGAAGGGGCGGGCAGCCGTTGCGCGGATTCGGTCGATCGTTCCCCGCGCGCAACTGGAATTGCGTATCTTTAACATGGCGGATCTTGAACAGGTCAAACAGTTTGCACTTGGGCTCATCACCAACGAAACGGCCATCGATGTCCTGATCAACAATGCTGGCATCATGATGCCGCCACGAACACTGACACCACAGGGTTTTGAGTTGCAGTTTGGCGTCAACCATCTGGCTCATTTCGCGCTGACAGGATTGTTGATTGAACGATTGAGCAAGGGACAAGATCCGCGAGTGGTTACGGTCACCTCTGATCTTCACAAACGTGGAACTATTCATTTTGACGATCTGACAGGTGCGAAGACATATGGCCGGGTTGCATTCTACGCGCAGTCGAAATTCGCAAATGCTGTTTTTGGACTGGAATTGGATCGCCGCCTCCGGGCACATCAATCACCGGTCCGCAGTTTGCTTGCACATCCCGGATATTCTGCCACCAATCTGCAGTTGAGCGGACCGACGGGGTTTCTCAATCTCTTTATGCGGATAGGCAATCGGTTCATGGCACAAACTGCTGAGATGGGTGCCCTTAACCTGTTGTACGCCGCTTGCGCTGCAGACGTTGAGGGCGGCCAGTTCTTCGGGCCAGATGGGCGCAATGAGATGAAGGGTTATCCAACCTTGGTCGAAGCAGTTTCCTCTGCCAAAGATCCGGTGCTTGCCGACCGCCTTTGGCAATTGTCGGTTGAGTTAACCGGCGTACGTTCGTTCTAGGATATGGGCTCTTGACCAGGAGGAGGCAAAGCTACGCAGACCGCTGCGAGGGAATTCAAGGCGTTTCGATTTTCGTACGCTGATGGACATGGTGAAGTATTGTCAGGAGGCAGGATCCCTATGACACATAGAATTACAATGGCCGAGCCGTTGCCGACCACCGCTGTTGTTCGCGTCTCGCGCGCCAGTTTCGACCCCAGCCGGTTCGCCGAAGTTGACGCCGCAAGCAAGAAGACATCGGAGTTTATAATCCCGGCCATCAGACGGCTGCCGGGGCTCCTTCACTTTTATGCAGGCGTCTCGCCGAAGGGCTCGATCGTGCAAATTAGCATCTGGGATACGGACGAGCATGCGGCAGCATTAGATCGACTGAAGGAGATGGTCGTTGACGGTCGCAGGGAAATGGAGGCGGTCGGCGTGACGTTCACCCCGATTTTCAACTATCCGATCGACTGGACCTGGACGGTATAACCGGGGGTCCAAAGTCATAAATGTGGGAGACAGCGGTCGACAGGAGCCTGATTTTTGCGTCCGGCATGTGCGACAAGAAGGGGTCGGAACAAGAGCTGTTTCCCCCGAGTGTATAAGCAGACCTGGTGATTGCTCACACAGCGTGGTTCTGCGATATGCCATTGCCGGCGGCCTTGGCGGCTGCAGCAGTCCGTGAATCGACTTCGAGATAGCGCATGACCGCCGACACATGGATGCTCACAGTGAATGGAGAAATCTTAAGTGCGCGCGCAATCTCTTTGTTCGACATACCTTTTACCAGCAGGTCCAACACGTCTCGCTGACGCGGGGTCAAACCCCAGCGACCGTTTTCCTCTAAAACCAAAGCAGAGGAACCGACCTTTGTTTCAAGCAATATTTGTGTCAGCTCCGCATTCGAGACAAACTTGCTAACGTGACAATCAATTCCGCTTTCAAGTAGCGCATCTATGATCTTACGATCTTGCAGAGCAGCGAGCAAAATAATGAAGGCCGATGGAAACTCACCCCGCAACCATTTCGCCGTCGTAACGGGATCGTAGTCCGGGCAATAGAAATCGATAATGATCAGATCAGGATTAAACTCGCGGCTGCCTGTTAAAGTCTCAAAGCCAACCGCCTCCCTGATTTCTGCATCTGGAAATATCTGCTCAATAAACCGGTGCAAACCTTCTCTATAGAGATGTTGCCCGTCGGCAAGGAGTATTCTTTCTGGTGCTGAGTTCTCATTCTCCATGCGGATCTCCTTGGCCAAGCTTTTATACGTTCATTTTCCTCACGCTGTTTGCCGTACACGGTCTCAACCACGCAATCAAAACAATCCATTCGTGCTAGTGCATCTGCACTATACAGGACTCGGTGGGGTGCACTATCTGTCCGAAATATATCGTTGGGACGAACGGCGGCCTCTAAAAGATGCAAGGTCGACACCTAGATCGGCAAAAGGATAAAAGCTTGGCAATCAAGTATTCCTATACCATCAACTACGATGTTACTTATGGCTTTCTCAAGCTGATTGATATCAATAAAGTCCGCGCCGAGGTGCCGGAGGGCGGGTGAATCAGGCACTTGCTCGACACACGCGAGCAGACGAAGCTTATGGGTGCAATATTCCGTCGTGGTGATACGGCTCAGAGCTGACATGGCCAGCCAAGGCGGGCAGCCTGGCGTAGGCTTGCCTGCACTACTAGGCGATGAAACGGCGCGATTAGAAAAATATAAATACGCCCCAGGCGGTTGTGACAGTGAACAACGGAGGTGAAAACCAGACTTTGCTCATCTTGCGTTGCCGCTGGACTGGTGCAAAGAACAGATAGACGAAAGTCTAAATGTTTGTCGTCCTCTCCGAATACGATTTCAAGACTGCTTTTGCCATAGATCTTGAATATTCCAAGACGATTCGCCTGGTCGTGTTCGCCAATGGACTCGAGATGACGGGCTGTCTTGAGACCTAGTCCAGCAACGAGAGCATCTCGCATTTTCATAAGGCCGCCAATCCAGCGCGGTTGCTGGGAGAAGAGGAATCTTGCCAGCAACTCCGGGTCAGTAAGGGTGCCACTTGGAAGTTGAACCGAATAGGCGTCAGCCAAATGTACTAATTCGTAGGTGTGGCCCACCACTGCCTCTGCAGGTATGGGCACAGATGTGACAAGTGCGTATTTTGTTGGCATCACGTTTACCCTAAATTTTCTGCGCCCCTCCGCCAGTTGGTGTTGTCTCAGAAAACGGAAAGAATCGCACGCTAAGCTCTGCCCTGCGGCGCATGTCCCCCACATCTTACCCCGCCCAAACGTGGGTGAGCAATTGGTCACAATGACCGTTACTGACGCGGCACCATCCATCCCCTTACGGTATTTTTGGGGTGGCGATCCGCCATATCTGGGTCGGTGTATCGTCATCACCTTTATGGGATTCGAAATAAATCCAGCGACCATCCGGAGTCATAGCGGGAGCGCCGTCTTCCGTGTTGGGATTGTTGTTGACGCGTACGATGGTTGGGGTGTCATCGGTCGACACCAGAAAGATATTTTCTTCGGAAACGGTGCGCTGGACGCCATCATTCAAACCTTCGGCAGGATTGTTATGAACGGGACCGCGGACGATGACACACTGCGTCAGACTGGACAATCGGTCGGTGTCTTGCAGCTAACGCGTTTGAGTAACTGTTCGATGGCTAACGACTTTCGAGTTTTTTGCGAAGATCTTCGACACGGCATGGGTTGGTGTGACCTGCCAAGCTTAGAACTTGAGGGTACCACCCTCATTTTACCGTAATGACAACCTTGCCTTTCGCCCGACCTGTCTCGACATACGCCAGCGCTTCATTGGTCTGCTCGAACGGGAATACCCGATCCACTATCGGCCGTATCACTCCTGTCTCGATCAGTGAGGCAATCTGGCGGAGCTGTTCACCACTTTGTGCCATGAAAAGGAACGAATAGCTAACCTGACGGCGTTTTGCTTTCCTTCGGATGCGAAAGCTGAGCAGACGCATGGCCTGCTGAAGCAGCCAGCCAGAACCGTTCTCCTTGGCGAAAGCCGGATCAGGCGGTCCGGAGATCGATATAAGTTTGCCGCCCGGTTTCAGCACACGGAGCGATTTCTCCAGCGTATCTGTGCCGAGACTGTTCAGCACGACATCATAGCCGTGCAGGACCTTTTCGAAATCCTCTTTCTTGTAGTCGATGACGACATCTGCACCGAGATTTCGCACAAGGTCGACATTGGCTGTGCTCGTTGTCGTCGCCACGGTTGCTCCCAGATGCTTGGCAAGCTGGATTGCAATCATCCCGACGCCGCCGGAACCAGCATGGATGAGGACCTTCTGGCCACTCTTCAAGTTCGCACGCTCGACAAGCACCTGCCACGCCGTCAACGCGACGAGTGGAATTGACGCGGCCTCTTCCATTGTCAGGTTCTTCGGCTTCATAGCCACGTCGGCTTCATTCATCGCAATGAGCTCGGCGAACGTGCCGATGCGATCCTTGCTCGGGCGCGCATAGACCTCATCGCCCGGCTTGAAGCGGCTGACCTTGGACCCGACCCTGATCACTATACCCGCCGCATCATTGCCGAGGATCAGTGGCAGGCGGTATGGCAGGATGAGCTTGAACTCACCATCCCTGATCTTGGCATCAAGGGGGTTCACGCTGGTGGCGTGGATCTGGACCATCACATCGGTTTCCCGCAGCTCCGGATCAGGAACTTCGCCAAGCCGCAAAGCGCCACCTTTTGTATAGCGGTCGATCAGAAAAGCCTTCATGAGAGTTAACTTTCGTATCTGAGTAGGCGAACTGCCGAAAAACCGGCAGTAGACGCTTAGGCGGGAAGCCTGCTGAATTTGCGAAGGTTTTTGTCGACAAACGACTCCGGCAGGAAGCGGCGCATGAAGCGCACTTGCCCTGCTGCTTTTCCGGCTGTGTAGCGCCTCTTGGGTGAAACTGCATTTGCCGCCTTCACGACTATATCGGCGACCACCTCAGGTGCATCTCCTGCCTCGACAAGCTCACGCGTCAGCGTCTCCGCACCGGCACGAGCGGTATCATACAAAGGAATCGGCTGATCTGCTCTCGTAAGGTTCTCCTCGAAGGCAGTGCGGGTGACACCGGGCTCTACGAGCACAACACGGATGCCTTGCGTGCGCACTTCGTGGTCCAAGGATTCAGAATAGCCCTCGATTGCGTGTTTTGTCGACGCGTAGAGCGCGTTATAGGGTGCAGGGATCAGCCCGAGGATCGAGCTCATGTTGATAATCCTGCCCTTTCGCTGACGCCTCATGACCGGCAGGACGGCATTCGTCACCCGCAGAACTCCGAATACATTCACATCGAAGAGAGCCTTGGCCTGTTTAGCCGAGGATTCCTCCGCACCGCCAAGCAACCCAATCCCGGCATTGTTGACGAGAAGGTCAATCCGTCCAGTAAGGCGTATAACCTCGTCAACCGCTTTCTGTACGGATTGTTCATCGGTGACGTCGCAGATCAGCGATGTAATTCCATCCGAGGTATCAGTCATAGCCTTACGGCTGGTTCCGAACACCCGGTAGCCATCGCGTTGCAATGCCCGTGCGGTTGCCAGCCCTATGCCGGAGAACGCCCCCGTAACCAGGGCAATACCCTTGGATTTCTCATTCATTTCATTGTCTTTCTTTTGGTATGGATTATTGCCTGAAGATTAGATACTATCATTTCGATATTAAGTCACTATCAAAAAGATACTAACATGGAAAAACTTTCAGACCAGCCATGCCTCATCGCCCGCAGCCTTGCACTTGTAGGCGACGCATGGAGCATGCTCATCATGCGGGATGCCCATGCAGGGCTCACGCGCTTTGACGATTTCCGCAAGAGCCTTGGCATCGCACCGACGATCCTGACGCGCCGTCTGGCTGCCTTGACAGAAGATGGGTTGCTGGAGAAACGCCGCTACTTGGAGCGGCCCCCACGGGACGAGTACGTCCTGACGGCGGCTGGGCAGGACTTTTTGCCTGTACTGTTCGCAATAGGGGCGTGGGGGCGCAAGCACCGCGGCGGCGGAGCTGAGGTGACGAGGTTCTTCGACGCTGAAACCGGAACAGAGATCGATCCTGTCACTATCGATCGCGCGACCGGCGCTGAGATCGGAACACGCCCCATTCGCATTGCTGAGCCGGAATAAATCCTCTCACGAGCAAGTAAGTATGAGGGGAGTGGCGGATTCACGACCGCACCCGCTAGCCGGAACCGACCACCAGGGTCAAAATTGGATAGGCCTCCAGCATCAGTTCCTGGCATTACGTCGCAAGGCTCTGAAGCCTTCCGGCATGGAAGCAGTCATTGCGCAACAAGCCAAATATCCCAGCTTCGCGGTTACCGGCAGAAAAATTTGCTGCATATTGCTCTCAGTTTGAACCGCAACCTCCTTCTTGAATTCAATGGATTTGATAAGATTTTTCAAGTCATGAAGGGCAGGAATTGCCGTTTGTGACGGTTCAAGACCAGTAACTTACCGGCAAACTACCGCAAGCCTCAAAGGCAATCATCTTGGTTCTGCTTGAATGCGCAGACCAAGCGCTGATGCGTTTTGCCTGAACGCAGGAGATTTTACCATGTCATGGTCAGCAGCAGTGAATACTTCGAATGGCGTGCGGAAAATGGCGGCGCGCTTTTTGCCTGTCACCGGATTTGTGCTGGCAGTTTTGTTGACATCTGGATCGCCTGCGCACGCAGTTACTCCTGTCGATACCCTTGTGGAGGCATGGGCGTTAGATGAGTTGATTACGCTTGATCCGGCTGAGGCATTTGAGCTGACAAGTGGTGAAATCAACGGCAATACCTATGACAAGCTGGTGCGCCTTGATATTAACGACTCCTCCAGGATTACCGCCGATATTGCCGAAAGCTGGACGGTTTCCGATGATGGTCTGACCTATACGTTCAAGCTGAAGCAGGGCCTCAAATTCGCCTCCGGCAATCCGCTGACCGCTGAAGATGTGGCCTATTCCTTCGAGCGTGCCATCAAGATCGACAAGAGCCCGGCCTTCATTCTCACCCAGTTTGGCCTGAAGCCTGACAATGTGACCGAGAAGGCCAAGGCAACCAATCCGAACACGTTCGTGTTCACCGTCGATCAGCCCTATGCGCCAAGCTTCGTCTTGAACTGTTTAACATCAGGTGTCGTATCAGTTGTCGATAAGCAACTCATCTCCGAACACATCGTTGACAATGATTACGGCAATGTTTGGTTGAAGACTAACTATGCCGGGTCCGGTCCGATGAAAATCCGCGACTGGCGTGCCAATGAAATCCTCGTTCTGGAACGCAATGACAATTATTACGGCACCAAGGCGCTGCTCAACCGCGTGATCTATCGCCACGTCAAAGAAAGCGCCACGCAGCGCCTGCTACTGGAGAAGGGCGACATTGACGTTGCCCGCAATCTGGAACCGAACGATCTGGAACAGGTCGTTAAAAACAGCGACATCAAGACGACAAGTGCGCCAAAGGGCACAATCTATTATTTCAGTCTTAACCAGAAGAACCCGAATCTGGCCAAGCCCGAGGTGCGCGAAGCGCTGAAGTATCTCGTTGATTACGATGCCATCGGCGAAAAGCTGATCAAGGGTATCGGCGAGATCCACCAGACCTTCCTGCCCAAGGGCATTCTGGGTGAACTCAACGAGAATCCCTATTCGCTCGATGTTTCCAAAGCCAAGGAGCTTCTGGCCAAGGCGGGGCTTAAAGATGGTTTCACAGTCACCATAGACGTGCGCAACGGCCAGCCAATTACAGGTATCGCCGAATCTTTGCAGCAGACATTTGCGCAGGGTGGTGTGAAGCTGGAGATTATCCCCGGCGACGGCAAACAGACATTGACCAAATACAGGGCACGGGCGCATGACATTTTCATTGGTCCGTGGGGGACGGATTACTGGGATCCGAATTCCAATGCGGAAACCTTCACCAGCAATCCTGATAATGCCGATACGGGCACCAACAAGACGCTTGCATGGCGCAATGCCTGGGATGTGCCCGAGCTGACCAAGGCAACCAAGGCAGCGCTTGTCGAATTTAACACGGAAAAACGCACGCAGGATTACCGGGATTTGCAGAAGAAAGTACTGGCAACCAGCCCCTTCGTCATATTGTTTCAACAAATTGAGGCTGCCGGAGTTCGGACGAATACAAAAGGATATGCGCTTTCGTCCTTTGGCCCCAACAGGGTTTATACGGTTTACAAATGAGGTTTGTAACTTGATCTGCTTTGTTCATGACACAGCTTTATCGCAAACAGAGATTGCAGATATTGCTAAGTGCGCGCTTCAAAGCGCGGGTCGGGCGATACCCAGATGATCGCGTAATGTTGAACCCTCATATTCTGTGCGAAACAGGCCGCGCTGTTGCAGAATCGGAACTACGTGCTCGTTGAATTCTTCAAGCCCTGTCGGGAAAAAGGGCGGCATGATATTGAAGCCATCAGCAGCCCCATTTTCAAACCATTCCTGCATCCGATCGGCGATTTGTTCACCTGTTCCCATGACTATATGATGACCGCGCCCTGCGGCCACCCGCAAGGCAAGCTCACGGATCGTAAGATTTTCCCGTCGCGCAAGCTGGGTCAGAAGTTCGGCACGGCTGCGTAGCTGGTCGGAAATGGGCAGGCTCGGCAAAGGACCATCCAGATCATATGGAGCAAGGCTGTGCCCAATACGTTCCTCAAGGAGCGGCATTGCGCTGGCAATGTCGGTCCAGTGATCCAATTCCTTGAGCTTTTCGCTGGCTTCTTCGAATGTTTTGCCGATGACCGGCATGAAGCCCGGCATAACTGCCACGCTTGCAGGATCGCGCCCAAATGCAGCCACGCGTTCTTTCAGGCTTCTATAAAAAGTCTGGGCTTCAACAATGCTTTGCTGGGCAGTGAAAACAATGTCTGCTGTTCGGGCTGCGAGATCCTGCCCCGGTCCAGATGAACCCGCCTGAATGAGTACGGGATGACCTTGGGGAGGGCGTGGGATGTTTAATGGACCCTTCACCGAGAAATATTTGCCCTTGTGTTCAAGCACATGCACTTTCTCGGGATCGGCGTAAACACCACGTGCCTTATCCTTGGTGAATGCGTCGTCGGCCCAGCTGTCCCAGAGGCCGCACACGACATTCACAAACTCTTCGGCAACCGCATAGCGTTCGTCATGTTCAGGATGGCTTTTGGAAAAATTATTGGCCGTCCGGGCGTAAGATGTCGTTACAATGTTCCAGGCGGCACGCCCATGGCTCAAATGGTCGATTGAGGCGAAGGCGCGCGCCGTATGATAAGGTTCGCCGTAGGTGGTAGAAGAGGTGGCAGCAAGTCCCACCTTGCTTGTCACCATGGCGAGCGCCGAGAGCAGCGTCAGCGGTTCGAATCGGGCGATCATCGAAGGATGAGCATCGACAGCGCTGGTCAAGCCATCGGCAAGAAACACCATATCGAATTTTGCAACTTCCGCCATTTGCGTGACGCGGCGCAGAAGGTCAAAATTCTCGCTGCCTGCCTCCGCTTGCGGGTGCCGCCAACCGGATACATGGTGTCCAGCTCCCTGCAGGAAGAGGCCAAGGTGGATCTGCTTTTTATCGGTCATGTCGGCAAGCCTTTAGCGCGTTAACTCAGTTTGTGTTCTGATTGAGAAGGTGAGCAAGTGTCTGCAGGTCTTCGGAACTTGTCATCGTACGAACCAGCACTGGTATCCCGGCAAATTTCGGATTTCCGCCTGTCGCATCAGCGAATTTTTCCGATGGGTCGGAAATCCCGGGAAGACCTTCGACACGGTGGGAAATCCTTTGCCCATTGTTGAGTGTCACGTCGATAACCACGAACCTCGTGGTAGGGTCGGGTGATAGTCTGCGCGCCGTCGCATCATGACTGCGTGTTACCTTTGTTGCCAGTTCCAGGAGGTCGCTGCGCACCGGGCGCTCATCGAAATGACCGATGCTCAATTCACCATCAATCAGGGCTGCAGCAAAAACATATTCTGCGCTGAATCGTGCATCAATCCCGGTATTGGGTGATGTGCCCGCAACAAGCGCTGCGTCACCGCCCGGAGGGAAAGTTATATTGACAGCCTGAATTGATCCCGGCTCAAACTTTCTTGTTTCACGCAATTGCAGCGCGCCAACAGCGACTGGGTGGCTTGCAGTACAACATGGGAAAGCCTTGAGTGTCAGCCCCGGTGATACAATCTGCCAGGGTTTCCCCCAGTTCTCCAGCACGTGATGAGGTTGCTCATCACCAAAAGAAAAAGCTGAAAAAAAGCCGATCCGGTTATCAAGGAAATTCGGTGCTCCCTGAAAGCCCGCTTGTGCAAGCCGTGCTGCCATCAGGCCCGCACGCGAAGCAAGCCCCGCATGGAGAGGCTTTGCATCATATCCGAATTGCAAACGAAGTCCTGCCGACTGGGTAGCAGCCAAGCCGAGAGCGACAGCAGTTGTCTGTTCTGAGAACTTGAGCAAATAAGCGATTGCAGCTGCAGCACCGATTGTCCCGAGGGTCGCCGTTGCGTGGAAGCCATTTTCATAATGCTTGGTTCCAATTGCAAGCCCGATCCGGGCCATAGTTTCCAGTCCAACCACATAGGCGGCGATGAAGTCAGAAGCGTTTTTTTTATCCTGTACTGCGACTGACAAAAGTGCGGGAATGATCGCAATAGTCGGATGGCCACGTACGCTCGCGTGTACATCATCATAATCGAGAACATGGCCCGAATGACCATTGATGAGCGTTGCAGTGAAGAGGTCGAACCGCTTGGCGTGACCGATGACAATGGCTTCGCCGGAGCTCCCGCCAGCCAGCACTTCCATCAGGATCTTTGTACTCCGATCGTCGGCGCCACCAAATGCGCAGGCGAAAAAATCAATAAGGGCAGTACGTGCTGCTTTGATAGCTTCCGCATCATCAAGCGGCAGGGATGACAGTATGGCTTTTGAAAGAGCGAGGGTTATAGGGATTTGTGTCTCGTGCATGGAACGCCTCTCAAATTCCTTCGCCATCGTGCAGCGGGGTCGCGCGTCCGCCAAGGCCATTTACGAAGCTGTTGATGCGTGGATTGGTGGATTTGCTGAATATCTCATCTGGCGTTCCATGTTCGACAATCAGCCCGTTCTCGGTGAAAACCACAGTATCGCTGATCTCTTCTGCAAAACGCATCTCGTGGGTTACGAGAATGCTGGTCATACCCTCGCGGACAAGATCGCGAATGACAGCCAGCACTTCACCAACGGTTTCCGGGTCAAGCGCCGAAGTCACTTCGTCAAAGAGCACAAGTTCCGGACGCATGGCGAGCGCTCGGGCGATAGCAACCCGCTGTTGCTGACCGCCGGAAAGCTGCCCCGGATAGGCATTGGCCTTCTGCTCCAGACGAACCTTTTCCAGAAGGTCACGCGCATGTCGATTGGCTTCTGCCTCGGAGATGCCCAGGATTTTCCGCGGAGCAATGGTGATGTTTTCCAATACGGTCAGATGCGGGAAGAGATTGAATTGCTGGAATACAATGCCGATACGCTTTCGCAATGCTATTCGCTCGGTTTCGGTCTTCAGTTCGTCGACCCTTGTTCTACCAACTGTGATCTTTCCTGATTGCGGGATCAGCAGGCCGTTGATGCACCGCAGAATGGTTGATTTTCCAGACCCAGACGGTCCGATGATCGAGACGGCATCGCCCTTGTTTACCTTGAGGTCGATCCCTTTCAAAACCTCATTTGATCCGAAAGAGAGGTGAACATCCTGGAGTTCAACAAGAATTGCTGACGTTGGTACGGTTAAAGACATGGGAACTTCCGGGCTAACGCGAGGCAAGGCGCCGCTCAAGATATTGCGTGAAACGGGAAACCGGATAGCAAAACAGAAAGAATGCTATCAGGACGGTGAGATAAACCACAACCGTAAAGTCGGTGCGCTGTACGGCTGTGCTGGCGTCATTTGCCGAATGCAATAATTCATGCACACCCACGAGCGATGCAAGCGCTGTCCCCATGGTGATGGAGGCATAGAGGTTCATCCACGGTGGCAGCGAGCGCTTGATACATTGCGGTAGAATAATCCAGCGAAGCGATTGGCTGCGCGAAAAGCCGAGACCTTGTGCCGCGTCCCATTGAGCTGTCGGGATGGATTGAATAGCGCCCCTGGTGATCTCAGCGATGTGCGCGCTGGCGGGTATGGCAAGCCCAACCACAGCTTTTACCCAATCGGGGAAGGGAACATAATTGCCAAAAATCACCAGTTCGAACGGGAAGATATAGGTGGCAGCGAAAATCAGAACGAGATGTGGTGCGTTGCGGAAAATCTGTACATAAACCAGTGCCGGCGCGCGGACTACGGCGAAAGGCGCAAGCTCCATCACGCCAAGCGCAATACCGATGAGTGTGCCGATGGCGATTGCCAGAATGCTGATAAGTACATTCATGGTGAAACCCTTGGCAAGATAGGGCAACCACTCGAGGAGAACTTGGCCCAACGACTGGTTCAGAAACAACCATGCTATGACTGTCAGTCCCAGAACGGCTGCAAAGATCCCGCCGAAGGGTAATTGTTTGGCGCGCTCTTGCTTTAATACTATACTCATTGGCCAAACCCCGGCACTGCAAGGCGTTTTTCGAGCCAGTAGCCAATTCGGGCTACCACAAGGTTGATGAGACTGAAGAACAGAAGAATAACCAGCATCAGTTCGACCACATTGTCGCGCTGCGTCCAGATCATGATGGACGCGTAGGTAATTTCACCCACCGCAATTGCCGAACCGACGGTGGTCAGTTTTACAAGGTTCACGAGATTATTGATAATCGAGGGCAGGGCAGAGCGGACGGCTAACGGTAATTCCACATAGCGCAGGATTTGAAGAGAGTTAAAACCAATCGCCCGGGCCGCTTCGATCGTCGTTGATGGCACTGCTTCAATGCCGCCGCGCAAGGCTTCCGCGTGGAATGCCGCTACATGCAGGCCGGTGATGGCCACGACCCAGAAAAAAGGCGTGAGAGGATTATTCTGGGCACCGCCCAGTGCGTTTGAAATCAGCATATTCAGCACAAGGAAGCCGCACATCAGCTGCACGAGTGTCGGCGTATTTCTGGTCAGTTCGACGTAGGCCCGCACTGGTACTGCAAGCCATTTCTTGCCAGAAGTCAGGGCCGCTGCAAAAAGTACACCGAAAATCAGGCTGATTGGAATGGTGATGACCACGAGAACCAGCGTGGTCACCATTCCATCCAGCCACATCCGGACTTCGTAACCACTGGTAAGAAACTCGAAATTGAGCCCGACGGTTTTCATCAAATCGATGAAGTGTGTGGTGAAACCGTCCAGCATTCATATATCCATTCGATTCAGAGCTCTCCGGCGCATTTCGGCAAACTGCAGGGTTGTCCTTTGTCTGCAGAAATTTTCCAATTGCCGCGACGACACGATTTTACTGCGAGCCGTCCTTCAGCTTTTTCTGCTGCTCTTCCAGATAGGCAATGCTCGGTAGACGATTTGTTCTTGCGAATTCGATAAGCTTGCCTGAGACATGCAGCGACTTGACGATGTTGTCGAGAGCGGCCTGCGTATCGCCTTCACCCTTGCGCAACCAGATGACCGAGTCAGAAGGAATAAGATCGGATGGAATAATGATGGCGTAGTCTTTCCATTCGTCAGCGCGGTCTTCAAGCATCAGACTAACTGTTCCGCTGACATGCACTGCGACATCACAATTTCCGCCCTTGAGGGCGAGAAGAGATTCCGGCTGGCTTGGAAGCGCCTTTACTTGTGCGCCATATTCTTCAATCAAAGGCTGGGTGTAGTTTGAGCCCTGCGATACGCAGGCGGTCTTGCCCTTCAAATCGGTCCAATCCTTTATGCCGCTGTCCTTGCGCCCCACGGCAGCGCCACCAACGCGGTCATACGGGGTAGGCACGTAACCAAGCGTTTTGGCGCGCTCTTCGGTATATTGCATATTGGCAATGAGAATATCGACCTTGCCCTGCTGCAAGAACTGAACACGGTTGGGCGGCGTCACGGTCTGCGTTTCAAGTTCAACACCCAGACCGGCCGCCAGCGCCTTGGCCACATCGATGTTCAACCCCTTCTGTTCCTGAGTCTTCGGGTCGATGTAGCCGAACGGAGCACCTGACAGGATCACACCGACGGTCAGCTTGCCACGAGCTTTGATCCTGTCGAGCGTGGCATCCGCGTGCGCAGAACTGGCACCGATGAGAAATGCAGCAAGAATGCCAACATCCAGAAGTTTTTTCGCGACTTGTCCAGCATTTGGCAACATAGGCCTACCCTCATTGAATATGCGAGAAATCTACGAAAGGACGCACTCTTTTGCGAGAAATGTGTTTTCGTGAAACGGGCCTCTTGGAAACTTTAATTACACGAATGTGGAAATTACCAAATCATTTGTGCCAATTACCAAAAATATTAGAATGCCCTTCCATCAAGTTTCTGTCCAAACACTATTGTTTTTTGGGCTTTGTGGAGCAAATGAAGCCAGAATTCCCATATAGGGTTTGGCAAGGGGGGTGGCATAGGCACCGCGTTTGCTGGTCCGCAATCCTAGTGCAACAAGGCCCTCCGCAAGTTTGACGGCAGCACTGACCCCATCGACAACCGGCACGCCGTATTCATCCTGTAACTGACGGGCGAGATCAGCCATCCCGGCACAGCCAAGGACAATCGCTTCGGCCTGATCGTCCGTTAAAGCTCTTTCGATTTCGATGCGTAGTTTTGTCAATGCCCCGGATGATGGATCATCAAGGGACAAGACGGGAATATCCGCCGCACGCACCGTCGCGCGATCCAACATTCCATAACGGTGCATCAGACCTTTCACCGGCATAATGGAACGCTCGAGCGTAGTCACAACTGAAAAACGCTGGGCTACGGTTGCAGCAGTCGCAACGGCGGCCTCACAAATACCGAGCACCGGGATTGAGGCCATCGCGCGCGCGGCATCAAGACCGGTATCATCGAAACAGGCGATGATAGCGGCATCAGCTCCCGCCCGTTCACCCTCGGCGATTTCCATCAGCATGCCGGGAACCGCAAATACCTCATCGTAGTAACCTTCAATGGACACCGGGCCCATGCGAGATGTCTGTGCGCTGATAGTCGTTGCAGGACCAGCCACAGACTGCGCAGCACTCTCTATCAAAGTAGTCATGCTGGCGGTTGTATTGGGATTGACGAGAAGAATGCGCATATGCCGTTTATCCAATGCGTGCCCGACGTCGGCCGACGATGATGATCGCGGTCAAGGCAATAATGATGATCAGGAAGGAAAAGGCTGATGTAACGGTACCGAGTGCGTAGAGCACCGGAGTCGTCACATTCGTAGTCATTCCGTAAATCTCGAGTGGCAGGGTGTTGAATGTACCTGCCGCCATCAGGGTACGGGCAAATTCATCATAGGAAAGTGTAAAGCCAAAGAGCCCGACGCCTATCAGGCTCGGCGCAATCATCGGCAGCACCACATAACGAAAGGTTTGCCACGCATTGGCACCGAGATCCCGCGCCGCTTCTTCGTAAACAGGTGAAAAACGATTGAAGACGGCAAACATGATGAGCACACCAAATGGCAGCGTCCAAGTCAGATGTGCACCGAGGCCGGATGACCACCATGCGGGCCTTATGCCAAGAACCTGAAAAAACAGGCCGATGCCGAGGCTGATCAGGATGGAAGGCACGACGAGACTGGAAATTGCGAGATAGAAGAGAAATGTTGATCCCTTGAACCTGCGCCGAAACGCCAGACCGGCCAGCAGGGATACAACAACTGTGGTCGTAGTTGTCATCAACCCCAGGATCATGGATCGCCGGAACGATCCGCCAAAATCCCCGACGGCCTGTTGTTCGAAAAGGTTGCTGAACCAGTGCAGTGATGCTCCGTTCATCGGAAAGGTCAATCCACCGGATGGCCCCTGAAATGAAAGGATAAAGATCGTCGAGAGCGGCCCGTAGAGGAACAGCACGAACAACGTAAAGAAGAAAGCGAGGATGTAGAATTCGCGGGAGCGCTTTTCCGAATGCATCTCAAAGCTCCTTGCGAATATCAACGACGCGCAGGATTGCGGCTACAATCAGAAGAACGACAATCAGAAGAATGACTGCATTGGCGGCGGCGGCAGGATATTGCAGGAGTGAAATCTGGTTCGCCATCATCAGTCCCACCGAGGCGCTCTGCCCGCCTGACATGAAGCGTACAGTAATGAAATCGCCCATAACCAGCGTGACGACAAAAATCGAACCGATAGCAATGCCGGGTTTAGCCAAGGGTATAATCACATTCGTCAGTATCTGAAATCCGGAGGCTCCCGCATCGCGGGCCGCTTCAATCAGCGAACGGTCAATGCGCATCAGCGTATTGAAGATCGGAGTGACCATGAAGAGTGTGTAGAGATGCACCATGGCGAGAACAACGGCGAACTCTGAAAACAATAGAAATTCTAATGGCTTGGGTACTATGCCCAACTTGATCAGAGATGAATTAATCAGGCCGTTGCGCCCCAGAAACGGCACCCACGAAATCATCCGAATAATGTTGGATGTGAGAAACGGTACGGTGCAGACAAGGAACAGCACCATCTGCATGGTGACTGATCGGATATGAAAGGCAAGGAAATAAGCCACCCAGAAGCCGATGAATAAAGTGAGCAACCAGACGATCAGGGTGAACTTGAATGTATTCAGGTAGATCTTCCACGTCACCCATGAGCCAAGTGTCTCGGTATAATTGAATGTGACAAAATCCGGGTAAATGCGCACGGAGTCGTAGTCCCAGAAGCTAACCATACCGATCGTAAGGATCGGCAAGAGCAGGAACAGGCCAAGAATGAGTGCCAGCGGCATCGCCTGAAGATACGAAACCAGCGGGAGGTTTGACCAACGCCATATCTTGCGAGGCGGCCGCATGGGTTTGCTCACTTTGTTCAAGGCGGCACGGCCTGCTGTGGATGCTGTCATGGGATATTCCTCTGGAAAATATGACCGCCCTTTCCCGGGGAAAGGACGGTCAAAGCGGCGTATCAAGCAGCTATGAATTCATTCCATTTGCGGACCATATAGCGATCCTCGTCCATGACGGAATTCCAGCAGGCAACGGCACCCATGCGAGCCTCGAACGCTCCGCCGTCGCGCACTGCACCGGCCTTTTCCATAACTTTTCCATCGGGAGCAACGATGTCGCCTACGGCTGCCTTGCCTTCCATCCAGTAGCCCCATTCGTCTGCTGTCATGAATGTCTTGGCGGTTTCTGGCGCTGCGGAATAATAGCCTTGGCGGTTGAGATACGCGCCCACCCAGCCCGAGAGATACCAGTTGATATATTCATAAGCGGCGTCGAGCTCGATGCCGCTGAGGTGCTTGGCTAGACCAAGACCGCCACCCCACGCACGATAGCCTTCCTTCAGAGGCTGATATTTGCAGGCAATACCTTTGGAGCGGACGGCAGCAACGGCTGGTGACCACATGGACTGAATGACTACCTCGCMGGAAGCCATGAGATTGACGCTTTCATCAAAGGTTTTCCAGAACGAGCGGAACTGGCCGTCTGTTTTTGCCTTGATCAGGAAGGCCACGGTCTGGTCGATTTCGGCTTTCGTCATGTTACCCTTGTCACCATATTTGATGGTGCCCAAGGACTCGCAGATCATCGCTGCGTCCATGATCCCAATCGATGGAATGTTGATGATCGAAGCTTTGCCCTTGAAGGCCGGGTCCATAATGTCAGCCCAACTGGTGATGTCGCGACCCACCAGATCGGGCCGGATACCGAGTGTATCGGCATTGTAGATGGTCGGGATCAGTGTCATCCATTTGGTCGGCTCAGATGCGAATTTGGTTGCATCGGCGCTCTCCACAAAGCCGACCGTATGCGGTGCTGTACCCTGCGCAATCTTGCTCTCTGGCGTCAGCTTGCCTGTTATGAAGAGCGGAGCGATCTTGTCGAAGTATTTCATCTTGGACACATCCATGGGCTGCATCACACCAGCTGGGAAAACCTTCTTGGCGATCCAGTATTCAATGTCGGCAATATCATAACTGTCGGGCTGGGTAACAGCGCGCTGGGTAACTGCGTCGGAGTCCAGCGCCGTCATCTGCAGCGTAAAACCCAGATCTTCCTTCACCTTGTTGGCCACATCATTGAGATTGGATACGCCCGTTCCGAACTGGCGTAGCGTTACATTCTTGATGTTCTGCGCCCAGATGGTCGGAAAGCCGGTGATGGCACCTGAACCGGCGGCAAGGCCCGCTGCGGCAGCGCCCGTTTTCAGAAACGTGCGACGATTCAATCCTGTCTTGTTTTTAATTGCTTCTGTCATGTTCAGTTCCCCTTTTTTGTTGATTGTTTGGTTCAGGAGTCCAGACGGCCAAGAATGATGGCGTCATCGATGTCCCAGGCGAGCGGAATGGCTTCGCCCACGGAAACAGGATTTTCAAAGAAAGCCTGATCGCTAGTGATCACTGTAAAATCATCAATGCCGGCGCCAGTAACCGAGAGTTTTACCGATGCGCCGCGATATTCGATGTTGGAAACAATGCCAGTAAACCCGAAGCCAGCAGCTGGCTTGTCGCTGATGCGGACACGATCGGTGCGAATGCCAATATCAATCGGCGCTCCAATTTCCGCCTTACCTGCGGCACTCAAGGAAATTCCGCCGGGAATATCGAAACTCACCAAACCTTTCGCGCTTTTCACTACACGTCCGGCAATGACATTATGGTCGCCCATGAAGCGCGCGACAAACGCTGTCGCCGGGCGTTCGAAAACAGTTCGCGGATGCGCGGCTTGCTCGATCCTGCCATCGTTCATCACAACGATTAGATCAGCAAGCGCCATCGCTTCTTCCTGACTGTGCGTAACATGGACAAAGGTAATGCCAAGACTGGTCTGCAGCTTCTTCAGTTCCGCGCGCATGCGTATCTTTAAAAAGGGATCCAGCGCCGAAAGCGGTTCATCCAGCAGAAGTGCTTCAGGGTCGGTGATCAAGGCGCGAGCGAGAGCAACGCGTTGTTGTTGCCCACCCGAGAGCTGCGCTGGCCGACGGCTTGCATAACCGTCCATCTGCATCAACTTGAGCATTGCCAGTGCCTTGGCGCGGCGTTCGTCCTTGCCAACGCCCTTCATTTTCAGGCTGAAGCCAACATTGTCGATCAGATCGAGATGTGGAAACAGGGCATAGGACTGGAACATCATCGCCGTGCCGCGTTTGGCTGGCGGGAAATCTGTCACCACAATGTTGCCGAGGCGAATATCACCGCTGGAGATCGTTTCGTGGCCAGCAATCATTCGTAGCGTCGATGTCTTGCCGCAACCGGATGGGCCCAGTAGACAGCAATAGGTCCCCGCCGGGATTTTCAAGCTGATCGTATCGACAGCCGTTGTCGTACCGTAGATTTTGGAAACGGAGATGATATCAATTTCGGCGGCTTTGCTCATGCAGAGTTCCCTTTTGTGCCCTATGAGCTCTGCATGTACCGTGCCAATTCGGTGGCTTTCTTCTAAGTCTTTGGAATCTTTACCCCAATGTAGGGCTGTCAAATCTCGTTTCCTGCGCACTGATATTGCACTGCACAATTTATAGACATGTTTTCAATGGGCGATCAAATTGTATGCAATCTGAATTTCTATCGCATGCAATATTGAAGGCTGGCCTTAATCAGAAATCGCGCTAAAAAGAGTTTGGAAGGCAGGAAACGATGAAGCCAGCAACTGACGCATTCCCGGTACACGATGATGGGCAAGATGACCGTTCGCAACTTATTCGCGAGGCGCTTTACAATGCTATCGTTGAGCGAAGGCTTGCTCCGGGAACCAAGCTTGTCGAGACCGAAGTGGGCAAGTTGTTCGATGTTAGCCGCACGGTGGTGCGTGCTGCACTACAAATGCTCGCTTTTGAGGGGCTGGTAAAGATAGAGCGCAATCGTGGCGCATTTGTTGCATACCCTACACCGGATGAGGCTCGGCAAATCTTTGAATCCCGCCGTGTTATCGAGCCGGAGATTGCTGAACGTGCAGCCGAACGGATAACAAGCGCTGATATCAAATTGTTTCAAGCGCATCTGAAGGAAGAAGAACGTTTGCTCGTCGAACGCGGACCAAATGCACGCCGGGCCGCGATCAAGGCATCCGGTGATTATCATTTGATGTTGGCATCCGTTGCTGGGAATCTGATCCTTGAACGTTTTATGCGCGAATTGATCGCGCGTTCGTCCCTCGTGATCGCACTCTATGGACAGTCCGGCGCTTCAAGTTGCGCCCGATCTGAACATGCGGATATCCTCGATGCCCTCATGAGCCGTGATAGCAAGAAGGCAGCCGATGCCATCCGCCATCATATCGACCATATCGAGGAAGATCTCGACTACAAGGTTGTAAGTAACTCACCGTTGCGAGATGCCCTGCGTGTCTAAGTTGGTCCTGCAGAACCGGCTAGAATAAATCGTTAAGACTGCAAACTTACGCATTTGATAAGTCAATGCCGATGCCGAGTGTAGGATGCTGCCGTATTTGGCACCCATCAAAACGGCACATGAGCTATATTTACAAGAAAAGTAATCAGCCAGTCAGCCCGACCAGGTGCCAATCAACATGTTCAAAAATCGCTCAGCAGCGGGTGACAATGTTCCTGCGCGCCTTCTCACAATACCGATGGTTCGCGAAATCTCTGGGTTACGGATTGGCCGGGTTATGAGGAAAGGATGATCCTCCTGTGGCGTTGCCAATTTGGGCAATACGGAAATACCCAAACCTGCTTCGACCAGGCCAAGCGACGTCGATAGATGTGTCACCTCATAAAACCAGCGAAGTTTGAGGTTTGATTTTGCCAACGCTGCGTCCAAAAGGGTTCGATTACCACTGGATCGGTGAACGGTAATGAGCGGGTAAGGTGTTAGATCTTCCCAACCTAGTTCGATTTTTGCTGCGAGCGGATGATCCTTACGCACCGCAAGCACAAAGGGATCCTCAATCAGCCTGTCAAATGTGAGATCTGGGTCTGCTGCTCCCATAATGTTGATGCCGAATTCCACTTCGCCGCGCGCAACCGCTAAAAGCCCGTCGGTCGCAGGAAGATCAAGAATTCGGAAGCGGATATTGGGATACTCGGCATTGAACTGCTTGATAACTGTGGGCAAAAAATAGAAGGCAGCAGTAGGCAGGCAGGCAATTGTCACGAGACCGCTGCGCTGGGCTCCAATGTCCCGCACGGCAAAAAGCGAGCCGTCAAATTCCTCCAGCATGCGTTGAACGAGCGGAATGAGCTCACTTCCCACCGCCGTTGCCGATACGTGGCGCGTCGTCCTTTCCAGAAGTGGCGCACCGATTGTTGCCTCGAGCTTCTGTATGCGTCGGCTTAAGGCCGGTTGTGACAGATTCAATGCCTCTGCGGCCCGGTGAAAGCTTTCGAGCTCCACCACCGAGAGAAATGCACGCAGGTCCAAGATCTCACAATTAATGCTCATTACACATCAATCCTCGCAAAATTTGCATTTCACATATCAATCATTTTTCTGCAAAGTGCAAGAAACCAATAGATTGTTCTATTACACGCATGAATTGAAGAGCAATGCGCCATGAATGACCTCATTCGCATACCCTGTGTCCTCATGAGGGGCGGTACGTCCAAAGGGCCGTTTTTTCTTGCATCGGACATTCCTTCCGATCCGCATCAACGCGATCAGATTCTGCTGTCCGTGATGGGTTCGGGCCATCCCCTGCAAATCGATGGCATTGGCGGCGGCAACCCTGTCACGAGCAAGGTTGCCATAGTCGGCCCGGCAACGGTACCCGGTGCAGACGTAGATTATCTTTTCGCCCAAGTCCGCATCGACCAGCAAATGGTCGACACGTCCCCCAATTGCGGCAACATGCTTGCGGCTGTCGGCCCCTTTGCCATCGAAGCCGGTCTCGTCAGGGCGACCGGACCGGTAACACGTGTGCGGATACACAATGTCAATACCGGTAAGCTCATTGAGGCGGAGGTACCGACTCCAGACGGATGTGTGGCCTATCTGGGTGACGCATCCATTGACGGGGTGCCTGGATACGCAGCGCCAATTGCACTGACATTCATGGACGCTGCCGGAGCACGGACAGGCAGATTGTTTCCAACAGGCCATCCTCGCGAGATCATCGATGGTATCGACGTCACCTGTATCGATTGTGCCATGCCCATGATGATACTCGAGGCGGCGGCTATCGGGGCGACCGGGTATGAGACAGCAGCAGAACTCAATGCCAACCGCGCCCTGCTGGAGCGGCTGGAAAATTTGCGGCTCCAGGCGGGCCAGCGCATGGGGATGGGTGATGTGCAAACACAGGTCACGCCCAAACCGGTCCTGATCTCGAAGCCCAAAGCGGGCGGTGATCTGCATGTGCGCTATTTCATGCCGCACCAGTGTCATCCCTCACTGGCAACAACGGGGGCCGTCGGCATTGCTACAGCCTGCATCAGCGACGGCACTGTGGCATCACGTCTGATCGGTGGGCGCAAACTTCCGATCAATCTGGTTCTTGAACATCCAAGCGGCACTCTGGAAGTAAAGCTGGAATCCCGGAATGGGAAAACGGCTGCCGGTATTCTGCGGACCGCGCGCCGCCTGTTCGAGGGCCAGGTCTTTGCCAAACCTGTAGCGCAAATGGTTTGCGCAGCATAATTGAACGCGGTTGCCGGGAGGGCATCGCACATCTGGGAGGAAATACCATGCGTAAACTTATACTCGCTCTGGCGGCGACTGTTGCATTTACAGGGTCAGTGTTTGCCGAGCCTGTCCGCATCAGCGTCGGCTCTTATAATCTCAACAATCTGCCATTTCCGGTAGCATCCGGCTTGGGCCTTTACGAAAAGGAGGGGCTTGAAGTCACCGTCGAGAATTTTGCCTCAGGCGGCTCCAAAACGCTGCAGGCGCTTGTGGCCGGCTCCACAGATATAGCCGTCGGCTTCTACGATCATACGATCCAGATGCAGGCACAAAAGAAAGACGTCGTTGGTATTGTGCTGCTGGCGCGCAATTCGGGTCTGGTGCTTGCAGGCGGCAAGAATTCAACATTCGACCCGGCAAAACCTGAAACCATCAAGGGTGCAAAGATCGGCATCACTGCGCCTGGCTCCTCGTCGGATTTCTTCGTTCGGTATTATCTGCAGCGCCACAAGCTTTCGGCCAACGACGTCTCGCTCATTGGCGTCGGTTCCGGCTCGGCTGCCGTTGCCGCCCTTGAACAGGGAAAGGTTGACCTGCTGGTGAATTATGATCCCGCAGCCACCTTCATTGAAGCCAAAGGTGTTGGCAAAATCCTGATCGACGCGCGTAGCGACGACGGTGCCAAGGAGATTTACGGTGGCATCTATCCAACCTCCGTTCTCTATGCCACGCAGTCCTATATCGACAAGCATCCCGAAACGATCCAGAAGGTTGTCAATGCGACCGTCAAGGCACTGGAATGGATGAACAAAAGCGCACCCGAAGAAATCGTTCAAAAGCTGCCTGAAGCGTTCATTTCCGGTGATAAGGAAACCTACATAAAAGCCGTGGCGAACGCCAAGCCGATCTTCTCAATTGATGGGCGCTTCAACGATGCCGAAGTCGAAACTCCGTTGGCGGTTCTCAAGAGCTTCAATGACAAGGTCGCGGCAACGGAGATCGACCTGAAGAAGACTTACACCAACAATTTTGTCGACAAAGCGCCCCGCGATGGCACGAACTAAGGGAGAGAACGATGGCCTTGGCAATGTTAAAGCCGGATGTGCGTGTAACTATTCCGCAACCACGAAAAGCGATGGTATCCATTGATTCCCTGACGATGTCATTTGGTACATTCGTTGCGGTAGAGAACGTCAATCTAACAATAGCCGATGGGGAGTTCCTCGCCATCGTTGGGCCTACGGGGTGTGGCAAAAGCACGATACTGAATGCGATTGCCGGACTGCTCAAGCCATCCAACGGCCGTGTTTCGATCGATGACAATCAAGTATCGGGCATTCAAAACGATATCGGATACTTGTTTCAACAGGATGCACTGTTGCCGTGGAAAACCGCCATCGAGAATGTTGAACTCGGACTTTTGTTCAAACGGGTTGCGACAGCAGAGCGTCGCGAACGATCTTTGATGTGGCTTGCCAAAGTTGGCTTGAAGGGCTTCGAACATCGATACCCGCATCAACTTTCGGGCGGCCAAAGAAAGCGCGTGCAGATGGCGCAGGCTTTGATCAGCGGCCCAAAGGTCATTCTGATGGACGAGCCATTTTCGGCGCTTGATATCCATACCCGGCATTTGATGCAGAACGAGCTCTTGCGCCTGTGGCAGGAGGAGCGCCGCGCTGTGGTGATGATCACGCATGATCTGGAAGAAGCAATAGCACTCGGTGACCGGGTGGCAGTGCTTGCTGCCGGGCCACGCAGCCGCGTCATCAACAGTTTCGACGTCGATCTCGAACGACCTCGCGACGTTGCCGAAATCAAATTGGATCCACGCTTCATGGATCTCTACCGTAACATCTGGGCGTCGCTGCGCGGCGAAGTGGAGAAGAGCTATGAACGTCACGACTGAACGCTTTATTCAACTGGGCTTGCTTGTTGCGATTCTCGGCGGCTGGCAGATCGGAGTATCGACCGGCGTCATCGACGTCTTCTTTTTCCCGGCACCCATAGACATTTTCAACCAAATCATCAGTTGGGTCATTGATCCCAATTTTTATCGTCACGTGACAATCACATTAACCGAAACCGTACTGGGTTATGTTATCGGAACAGGTCTGGGCGTCGCCGCAGGTGTATGGCTTGGCCTAAGCCGTAGTGCCGCACGTATTCTGGATCCCTTCATCAAAGGCCTCAATGCTATCCCTCGCGTTGTGCTTGCACCGATCTTCGTTCTTTGGCTGGGGCTCGGCCTTTGGTCAAAGGTTGCGCTTGCCGTAACGCTTGTCTTCTTCATCACATTCTTCAATGCGATGCAGGGAGTGCGTGAAGTCAACCCCGTGGTATTGGCCAATGCACGTATTCTCGGTGCGAAACGCTCCGAACTTCTGCGCCACGTTTATTTCCCAGCTGCAGCAAGTTGGATTCTGTCCTCTTTGCGCACCTCTGTCGGTTTTGCAGTCGTCGGTGCCATTATTGGTGAATATCTCGGTGCATCTGCAGGCCTCGGTTATCTTATTGCCCAGGCCGAAGGCAATTTCGATGCCGTCGGTGTCTTTGCCGGCATCATAATTCTGGCCATCTTCGTCCTCGTAATCGATCGCGTCCTTGACGTGGTGGAAAACCGGCTGATCAAGTGGCGTCCCAATACCTCTGAAGAACGGGCAACATGATATGAACGAAGATTAAGTAGGCGGATATGCCTGTGTCTGGATCTGGTCGTAGGGCCAATAACGCATGTGCACTATCCGCTACTCATTTGGGCCTTCGGATTACTGAGCTAGTGACACCGAATGTCCGAGATCGGGCCCGAAGCGGTCATTGATTGAAGCACATGAATCCATTTGCCTATCGCTCGGCTCGGAATTCGACGGTCGCGCCTAAAGCTTCAAGTTGGTCGCTCAACCGGCGCAATTGCAGTCTCACACCGCTTCCGGCTTCGAATTGAGGTGCTTCGGTGAGTGCCAGCGCATCTTTCAACGACAGTCCGCGACATTTGCTGACTATCTGGACAACTTTGAGCTTCTGGGAGCCTACGTCGGTCACGATCAAGTCGCCTCTCTCGAAATCGGCCGGGCTATAGTCACCGACATCAGATGGCACATCCTCGGACCTTGCGGCCTGCTGATATTCGTCGAGAACCTTTCGCCAATATCTATTCGGAGGGCCGATCTCGGTCACGACGATGCGCTCGAATTGGAGGATATCCTTCTTCACCTCCGCCAATACCTCCAGCAGGCGGCCAAAAGCCGCGAGGCTCGGCGCTATTCGCATCGCGTCCCACCGTTCGGCACCATGGACCGCGGTATAGACTGGATAACCGTCTTCACCCTCTGCCTTGTCAATAAAAACGGGATCATCCAATCCAGTCATTGCGATAACATACCATCCAGGCCTCCACTCACCGTCAATTTCAGAAACAAGGTTTTCGCCAGTATGGCCATGCCTGCGGAAGCCAACCTGAAAATCATGGAGGCGTTCAAATTCGGCATAGTGCGTGGGTAAAGCCAGATTGCCAACGACAATGCCGTTGGCAAGGAAGTCTCGAATGCTCTCGTCGAACGGGTCCATACGTTGGTAGATTCTCATACAGGGTCTCGTGGGTCATATTAACGGCCGCACCATTGATCTTGCAATGTCCGCTCAATTTGGCGCAAAGCAGTCGTCGAACAAAACGTCGACCTTCTGTTATCCTCTTGTGCCAGTTCTTCCTCAGTCGCGCACGAGCGATATCTCACCGAAGAGAGTCGGCTGCATGGTCAGGCTGTAATATCGCGCCATGTTGCGATTAGGATCACAACGCGTGAGATGAGATGATTTTAAGCCCATTAGACACGATCCGAAGAATTTGGAAGCCGATCGTCCAATGAATTGGCCGGAATATCATCCCCAAGCTATGCAGAAAACCTGAGCGGAGAGGTTTGTATTTGTCAAAATGGGGCAAGGGTGCCATCAAAATACATATGTCGAATTACATTAATAAAATCTTTGTAACGCTAATTCAATAGACGTTTTCTTTTGTATTAATTATTCTATTTTGAATTTTTCATTAGAAATTACTAAGCAAAAAGATATTAGTAATTTTATAGATATATATAGTATGTGTAATATTATTTATTCCTTACAGTCAGAGGAAAGCCATCGCTTTTTCAGAAAATTGTGCGATCTCTTATCCATATTGTAGCGCTTTTGTCACAAAATATTATTATCTATCATTATTAATGCGAACATTAATTATTAGATCACATGCATGTTGACTTATTTTTATAGCGCGTCATTCAATATTTTTGCGTTGAGATATCAGTTTTATTTGATATTTCTCCGTTAATAATTAGGCCTGATCTCAGCTTACTTTAAGCCTGATCAAATTCTCTGCTGGGGGGCGAGATGGGGAATGTGGGGGAAATGTCAGCTTTTGGTGGCCGGATCAGTCGTGTTCCGGACAACCTCCTTGCGATCTGTATGGGCTTTTTCCTGTTTATCGGCGCGAGCTTGTTGTTTTCAAATCCGGCCTCGGCGCAAAATTGCGGTCCCTATAACATTTCGGTCGTTCACGGAGGCTCTACACAGCTCACAGTGACCTGTGATCCGTTCGGCCTGAATAGCCCCTCGGTCACGACACAACCGCAACACGGAACAATCACAGTTCTGAATATAAACTCGGGTCTTATTGAGTATTCGCACAATGGCGGATCTGATGTCGCTACGACTGACAGTTTTGTGCTTGCTGGCGCTTCTGCGCAATCGATTCTCGTCAACGTCACGATCGGCCCGGCCTCGACGATGACCATTTCGCCCGGCGCACTTGGTTCCATGCGGGTTGGGGTGCCGTTCAGCCAGAGTCTGTCTGCCAGTGGCGGGGTTGCGCCCTATACGTTCTCGCTTGTGTCAGGCGGCGTGCCGGGAATAAACCTCAGTGGCAGCACTCTGTCGGGTACACCAACGGAGCGAGGGGCGCATACACTGGTCGTTCAGGCCACCGATAATGTGGGCGCAACGGCTCAGAAATCCTACGGCGCTACGGTCGCCAATCCGATTTTGACAACGTCACCTCTGACACACACGCTGGCTGTCGGTCAGCCTAGTACGGCTTCGCTTACAACCAATGGCGGCATTGCGCCTTATATTTACACCGTCAATAGCGGTACTTTGCCTCCCGGCATAAGCCTTGCTTCGAATGGCAGCCTCACCGGGACACCAAGTGCAACTGGAACCTATACGTTCGATATCGTGGCGACGGAGAGCAGCACCAGTTCAGATTGTAACTGCCCGTTCTGGAAAATAGACACTGTCACGGTCACCGTGACCAATGTGGCGCCGCCGGTTGCCAATGCGGTCTCGGCTGTTGTCGCTTATAATTCGAGCGCCAATCCGATCACCCTCAATCTTACAGGTGGCGCCGCCACTTCGGTTGCCGTTGGGAGTCAGGCGACGCATGGTACAGCCACCGCTTCGGGAACGTCGATAAGCTACACCCCGACAGCCGGATATGCCGGACCTGATAGCTTTACCTATACGGCGACAAATGCAGGCGGCACCTCGACGCCTGCCACGGTGTCGATCACGATCAGTCCGCCTGCACTGGCGATGTCCCCGGCGTCTGGCGCCTTGCCCGCTGCAACTGTTGGCACTGCCTATACACAGACGTTCACACCATCTGGCGGCAAGATTCCCTATAGCTATGCCGTCACGGCTGGCGCCTTGCCTGCGGGTCTCAATCTGAATCTGTCAAACGGTACGCTCAGCGGCACGCCATCGACAGCTGGTCCGTTTAGTTTCTCAATCACGGCAACCGACAGCTCAACGGGAACTGGGCCATTCACAGTCACTCGAAACTATTCCCTGGCTGTCAATCCGCCAGCGCCGATTGCAAACCCAGTCTCGGCAACGGTCGCTTATAATTCGTCTGCCAATCCGATCACGCTGAACATCACAGGCGGCGTTGCAACCTCGGTCGCCGTTGGCACCCAAGGCACAAATGGTACCGCTACCGCATCGGGGACATCCATAACCTATACGCCGATAGCTGGACGCGCCGGACCTGACAGTTTCACCTACACAGCGACGAATGCTACCGGCACGTCGGCGCCGGCTACGGTTACGATTACCATCAGCCCGCCCACATTGGCTTTGGCTCCGGCGTCAGGTGCGTTGCCTGATGCAACGGTCGGTGCAGCTTATAGCCAGACATTCACCGCATCTGGGGGCACAGCCGCCTATAGCTATGCCGTCACTGCCGGCGCCTTGCCAGCCGGTCTTATCCTGTCAGGCGGTGTCCTCAGTGGTACGCCGACGACAGCTGGTCCGTTCAGTTTCTCTGTCACGGTCACCGACAGCTCGACCGGAAGTGGTCCGTTCAGCGTTACGCAAAACTATTCACTGACCGTTCATCCAGATGCGCTTATCTTGCCTGCCACCACTCTCGCAAACGGTCAAGTCGGTGTGGTCTATTCCGCCTCTATCAACCCTGCGACCGGCGGCACTGCGCCTTATACATATGCACTGACAGCCGGGGCACCGCCGGCTGGTGTCTCTGTCTCATCAAGCGGCGGCATCTCGGGAACACCGACGGCAGCCGGTACGTTCAACTTCACGCTCACGGCCACCGACAGCGCTTCTATGACGGCCGGCCGAAGCTATTCGTTGACTATCGCTGCGCCTACGCTCTCAATGACACCGCCAGCGGGAACGCTTGTACTGTCTTATGGCCAGGCTTACTCGCAAGCATTTGTCACATCCGGAGGAACGGCAACCTACAGCTATAGCCTTTCGTCGGGTGCTCTACCGGTGGGGATAAGCTTAAACTCAGCTGGCACGTTGTCGGGTACGCCGACGCAACCCGGATTATATGCTGTCAGCATTCGCGCAACCGATAGTTCGACAGGCACAGGTGCGCCCTTCGCTCGAACCCAGAACTACGTATTGTCGGTATCTGCATCCACGATTACAGTGGCGCCCGCAACGCTGCCCAATGGCACTGCTGGCACGTCCTATGCTGCCACTCTCTCTGCCTCCGGAGGCGTTGGCCCCTATAGCTTCGCATTGGCCAGCGGCAGTTTACCAGTCGGAGTTTCGTTCAACTCGGCCGGTGAATTCTCTGGAACGCCAACCGTATCGGGAACGTTTTCAACGACAATCATTGTGACCGACGCCAACGGACAGACCGGCACACGGGCCTATACCTGGGACATTGCAGCACCAACAATTGCCATAACACCCGCGACACTGCCCAATGGCACAGCCGGTACGCCCTATGCTGCCACTGTGTCAGCCACGGGTGGTGCAGCGCCCTATAGCTTCTCCTTGACATCAGGCAGTTTGCCGATCGGCGTTTCGTTTAACTCAGCCGGTCAGTTCTCTGGAACACCAACAGCATCCGGATCATTTTCGACCACCATCAGGGCGACCGATGCCAACGGCTTTACTGCCGTGCAGGTCTATAACTGGGTTATCAATGCACCGACGATCATCGTGGCGCCTGCTGCACTCCCCAATGGTGCAACTGGTACCCCCTACGCTGCCGCTGTGTCAGCCACAGGTGGAGCGGCGCCTTATAGCTTCTCTTTGACCGCGGGCAGTTTACCGATCGGGATTTCATTTAATTCGGCCGGTCAGTTCTCTGGAACACCAACATCATCGGGGACATTTTCAACCACTATTACTGCGACTGATGCCAACGGCTTTACCGGTAGCCAAGCTTATACCTGGGCCATCAATACAGGGACTGTCATTGTCAGTCCCGAAACATTGGCTGCGGGAACGGTGGCCGTTCCTTATTCGCAAACAGTCAGCGCGAGTGCAGGCATTGCTCCCTATACGTTCGCAATTACCGCTGGCAACCTGCCAGCAGGTATTACGCTGAACCCGGGAACAGGTGTTCTCAGCGGAACGCCAACGGCACAGATCAATGCCAACTTCACCGTTACAGCGACCGATAGCAGTACAGGCAGTGGACCCGCGACGGGTAGCCGGTCGTATACGCTCATCATCAACGCACCAACCATCACCTTGCCGCCGACGACGCTTGCGGGCGGTGTTGTTGGCACAGCCTATTCGGCTACGCTCAATGGGGCGAGTGGCGGTACGGCTCCCTTTAGCTATGCCGTCACAACCGGCACCTTGCCGGCTGGTCTTAGCCTGTCGGCGGCGGGAGTCATAAGTGGAACACCGACGGCGATTGGCAACGTTAATTTCACTGTCACAGCAACGGATAGCAGCGGTGCCCCGGGGCCGTATACTGCAAGCCAGACGTATTCATTGGCAGTTGTCGTGGCACCCCCAGTTGCAAACGCAGTCTCCGCGACGGTTGCCTATAATTCGAGCGCCAATCCGATCACGCTCAACATTACCGGCGGCGCGGCGGCTTCGGTTGCAGTGGCCAGTTCACCGACGTTTGGCACCGCGACCGCTTCGGGGGCGGCGATCACCTACACCCCGACAGCCGGACATGCCGGAACTGACAGTTTCACCTATACGGCGACGAATGCGTCAGGCACCTCGGCACCAGCCACGGTTACGATAATGATTGGTGCGCCAACGCTCACTTTGACACCGGCTGCAGGTGCTTTGCCAGGCGCGACTGTCGGTACGGCCTATAGTCAAACGTTTGCGGCATCGGGTGGTACGGCCGCCTATACCTATGCTGTCTCGACCGGTGCCTTGCCAACGGGTCTGTCTCTGTCGACGGGCGGCGTCGTGAGTGGAACACCTACCGCGACGGGCAATACCAACTTTGCCATTACCGCAACCGACAGTTCGACGGGAACTGGGCCATTCACGCTCACGCAAAACTATTCGGTGACCGTTGTTGACGCCATACCCGTGGCAAATCCTGTTGCTGCGACAGTACCTTTCAACAGCGGTGCCAATCCGATCACGCTCAACATCACAGGTAATGCCACATCAGTGGCCATTGCAACGACACCGTCTTCCGGCACAGCCGTGGCCAGCGGCGCTGCAATAACGTATCAACCGGCCACGGGCTTCTCCGGCACGACTTCATTCAGCTATACCGCAACCAATGCGACCGGCACGTCAGCGCCGGCTCTTGTGACCATAACGGTCAATGTGGCACCGCCGGTGGCTCAGCCACAAACCGTCGCTGTCGCTTTCAATCAGGCAAAAGCCTTTACGGTCACGGCGACGGGTGCAGGTCCGTTGACCTATTCTCTCGTAACAGCACCGTCCAATGGTACGGCTGTGGTGGGCGAGAGCGGAAGCGCCACCTATACACCTAACAGCACGTTCAGCGGGACCGATAGTCTGGTCTTTGCGGCAACCGGTCCGGGCGGTGCAAACAATGCAACAGTGACATTCAACGTGGCTGCGCCCGTGGCGATCGCGGATCTTTCGGCTCTATCGCCAAGTTCGGGGACGCTGCAGCCCGGGTTCTCATCCTCGGTCACCAGCTATACGGTCGAAGTGCCCAATACCACCGAGACCATGTCGCTGACACCAACGGCGACCGCACCCAGTGCGACCATCACCGTTCAGGGCCAAACTGTCGGTTCCGGTTCATCCAGTGCCGCGATACAGCTGCCTGTCGGACAGACTCGCATCGCAGTTATCGTCACGGCACAGGACAACACAACGACGAAGACCTATGAGGTCACGGTGCGCCGTCTGCCGCCAGCGCCAGTGGCAGCATCGCGTACGGTGGAAGTGCTGGCGGGACAGACAGTCCATGTTGACCTGACGCAGGGATCGACGGGCGGGCCCTTCTCAAATGCGCGCATCGTCGGCATTTCCAGCAGTTCAGCTGGTCCGGTGAGCATTGCCGCAAGCCAGCCGGCCTTTGACATGGTTTATGCATCTGATCCCAACTATGCCGGTAATCTGCTGGTGCAGTACACGCTGTCGAACCCCTATGGCACGTCGAGCCCAGCGACGATCACCTTTATTGTCACAGCTCGCCCGGACCCATCGAAGGACCCAGAGGTCATCGGTTTGCTGACGGCACAGGCGGACAGTGCCAAACGCTTTGCTGCCAACCAGATCCAGAACTTCAATTCGCGCCTTGAGCAATTGCATGATGAAGGTGACCGGCGCAATAACAGCATGGCCATAAGGCTCGGCTATGCGCAGGAGAACGAGCCGGACGAAATGGACGAACCGTTCCGCAAGCTGATGGAATCAAATTCCACTCCGGGACTGTCGAATGGTGCGCCTGATTTCTCCATGCATTCGTTCGCCGAAGAGAACCGTAAGAAGCAGCAGAAACAGAACCAGCGGGCCCCGGACTTGAACCTTGGCCGACTGGCAGTGTGGACGGGCGGCTTCGTGAATTTCGGTGATCGCAATGATCGGGATCTGGATTTCGATTATACGACGATCGGTGTGAGTGCCGGTATGGACTACAGGTTCTCCAAAAAGTTCGTCGCCGGTTTTGGTTTCGGTTATGGCCGCGATGCATCCGATATTGGTGACAACGGTACGGAAAGCCGCGCTCATGCCTATAGTGCCGCAATCTATGGCAGCTACTCCCCGGTTAAATCGGTCTTCATCGACGGTTTGATCGGCGGAAGCTGGCTGGATTTCAGCAGTCAGCGCTATATCACGTCCACCGGCGATTTTGCCTCCGGTGAACGTGACGGCCAGCAGATATTTGGATCGCTTACCGCAAGTTACGAGCACCGCAAGGATGGCTGGCTGGTGTCGCCTTACGGCCGGTTTGATTTCTCCCGGTCGTGGCTGAATGGCTTCACCGAAAAAAGCGGTGGTGCATATGCGCTGAAATATGGCGACCAGACTGTCGATACACTGTCGGGTATTCTCGGCCTGCGCATGGAATACACCATTCCGATGGAGTGGGGTGCGTTGAAGCCGGGTGCCCGTGCCGAGTATACGCACGACTTCGAGGGATCAAGCCAGATCAGGCTCGGTTATGCCGATACGGCAGGACTTCCCTACGACCTGAATACCGAGAGCAGCGGCAGTGACTATGTCACGCTCGGTCTTTCGCTCGATGCACAACTTGATACCGACTGGAACGCGAATTTTGACTACCGAACAACCGTCGGCGCAGACAATCAGAACCATGCATTCGGCCTGCGTGTCGGTAAGAAGTTCTAACGGATGATGAGGCGTGGAAGATCTCGGGGGAGGAGCTGTTTGCTTCTCCCCAATTTCTCAATAGCGTTCGGTTCAAACGCAGAGAATGAAATGCTGCAATAAAGGTTCGCGCAAGCAATTGGGGTTGGGATGGAGATTATAACGCTGGATTATTTCGCCCGCTGTGTCGGCGAAGGGTTTGAAATCGATATGGGGAACGGCTCTCTTGTTTTCACGCTGACCGAGGCGCGGCCTTTGCCTGAACGCGGCTTTACCGGAATGAGACGATCACCGTTTTCTCTGTTGTTCCGCAGCGAGTCAAAGGTTCTGCTGCCGCAAAAGATCTACAGGTTGAAGAACGCTGCGCTTGGAATTCTCGATATCTTTCTGGTACCCGTCGCCCGTGACAAGGACGGCATCATCTATCAGGCCATCTTCAATTGACGGCTGACGATACATCCGTTGGTTCTGACGGATGTTGAGGCGAAAGCCATTCCATCCGTATGTGGGTATCGCTGGTATCGGCGGCCTTGAATCCCAAAGCCTCATAAAGGCCGAGCGCGCGTCTGTTGTTTTGATCGACATGCAGGACAATACCACCGGCGTTCCCGGCGATTGCCGCATCCTGGATGCTGGACAACATGGCAGATCCCATCCCCCGATTGCGCCATTCGGGTAAGAACCCGATATCGATGATATGCCAATTGTGCGCAGCCATCTGGATATAGAGGCGGCCGATCGGGGTGCCGTCCTTCTCGATGATCAGGAAATCCGTTTGCGGAAATGCGGCAATGTAATAGCGGTGCTGCAGATCAAATTGCTGGTTCAGAAATGCGTCCTTGTGTTCCTGTGGCCATGGTATGTGAGCCAGCTCATCCTTGCGGAACGAATGATAAAGCCGACGTAGAAATGGCAGGTCATTAAACGCCGCAGGGCGCAGGACACACGCCGGAATAGCGAGCCTGTCATTCCACAGTCGAACCGGAAATTCCGGCAGCTGGCCTGTCCCTGCTTCTGTCATCAGCCGAAGGATGGAAATATGCCAGCCAGTGCGATGCTAAAGTTGATTGCCAGATAAGGCTGACGGTTTTCATGCGGTTGACTGCTGCCCGCTACGCCGATGACATTTTGTGCGAACTGCGTGTTCGGTTGCGCATTAGGCAGAAACGGACTGCTCGAATTCGGCACGCTCAAACCGTTGCCCGAACTGGGCGATGGCGCGCGCTTGCTGGGTTCGCTTTGATTATAGATCGTCAGAGAATGTGCGTGTGCCGGCATCTCCGCTTGCGTCAGCGCTATATTATTACTGCCGAAGGTTTCGCCAATGGTTCGCCGGGTCAGACCTGCGCCTTGGCCCTGGTTGCAGCCCGCGCGATTGGTAAAATTGGGCAGCTGAAATGTGGTTGTGCCATTGCCGCCATACTGGACGCCGAGCAGAGCGAACAATGCGCTGTTCTGCTGGATACTGAGCGTCGCGCCATTGCAGCTTGCCCAGCCCCGGGGAGCAAAGTTGAAACCGAACAGTTGGATCTCACCGATGAAAGGTTCTGTCATAGCAGTGTCCTTGATGTGTGTGGCACGGGTCAGTTCTGTGAGGGAAAGATGCCTGCATAGGCGATGCAATATTGCACCGTCAGGGTCGGCATCGTATTGTCATGCATGACGGTCGATCCGCTCATCTGGGTTGACGCTGGTGATGTTCGGATTCCGGTGGCCCCGCTCAGATCGGTAGCATACATCGTGTCACCGACGATTGCGCCGAGCTCGACTGTTGGTCCAAGTGAGGCAGTGTTGGCGAGGCCGGTGGTGGCAAGGTAGGGATGCGTGTGCGTCGGCATTTGTGTGGGCAAAAGTGTGACATTCTCGCTGCCGGCGGACTGGCCGATCACATATGTCGACAGGCTCGGGCCGGTACCTTGATGGATCGGCACGCGTCCGCAAAGATTGGGCATGGCAAACGTCGTCTGTCCATCGCCGCCATAGGTCGTGCCAATCAGAACGAACAACGTCTCGTATTCCGAGATGGGCTGCAATGAGTTATTGCAGGGCAGCCACCCGTTGGGCACTCGGGAAAAGCCAAAAAGCCGGATTTCTCCGACATAGGGAGTGCTCATCGTTGGTCCTCCGTACGATGGTGAGAGATCGTTAATTGCGGGACGGATAAATTCCCGATAGTGCAATGCAATAGTTGATAACGTCATAGGGCTGTATGTTGGCATGTGGCTGGCCATTACCGGCGGGGGTAACAGTCTGGCTTGACAGCACAACCTGGGCTCCGTTGGACGGGCTGTAGATATTGGCACTGTTGGTGCCATAGAGCGCATTGCTGGGATTGCGCAATGTGCCGCTGCTGGTCGTCCCGGTTGCCAAGTGAGTATGTGCGGGCAATTGCTGCTGAAGCAGGGTCACGTTTTCGGCGCCGCCAGTTTCGCCAATCTGATAGGGCGAGGGCTGCCACGAGGAATCAACTGATGATCCAAATCCGACTGGTGTGCGGCTTTGCATATTTGGCAAAGCAAAGGTCGTCGTCCCATTGCCACCATAGTAGGTGCCCAAAAGAGAGAACAACGCCTGATTCTGACTAATGGCCAACAGTTGCCCGTTGCTCAAAGCAAAACCCTTTGGAGCAAACTGAAACCCTGCAAGCATAATCTGGCCTAGAAAGACTTCGGACATACCACACCCCTCAAATATTCTAATATTTATTGATATCATCGCTCTAACAGCACATAAAATGCAAGAACAATTTCTTTGAGAACATGTATAGAAATTCAAAGATATTTTTATATTTACGACAGAGGACTATTCCTATTTGCGAAACAGGATTTTTCAAAGGTATTAGTTCTCTCGAACTATGGTCGTCTTTGACGAAAGTCACATTTATCGCTGCGATCGCGCCCGCGATCTTGGAAACGCTGCTATCGGAGAAAGGGTTGTCTGTATCAGACGGCGGGCAATGTGGATTGTCGGGTCCCGCGAATTTGCTTGCCAAGAGCTGTCCGAAACACCGCCATTAATTGAAGTTCCGGTGGAGACGAAGTCTTGCCATGCATCGCTCATTGGAACGTTCAAATGCTTTTGTTAAATTCATAAACTTGACAGTTAGGGGTGGCACTCTTCTTTGTTTCTGTGGTTCTTGGCCAGTTGTTGAGCGCAGCCATCATTGATCAATTTGGTGGATTCGGCATCACGATAAGTAATGTTACTTGGCTTCGTGTAGCAGGCATTGTTCTGGTTTTTTTTGGAGAGGCACTCACTCAAATCAGCTCTTGGCGTTAGCTGTGCCTTCGAATGATATATGTCCGGAATCATTCTACCGCTCTCTATTTATTCAACTTAATCACGTTGAAATAAGAACGCCTTGTTAATGATGGCCTCTGAACATTCAAGGGGTGCAGAGGCCATTAATGCGATGCTCGGCGTCAAAGCAATGACACTGACATAGATGCTAAATCCTATTTGAGCATCATTAGAGTTGGTTGCGTTACTTCGTTGTGTATCCGCCGTTGACCAGAATGGTTTGACCAGTCATCCACCATCCCTCCGAAACCATAAACCGTATGTAGGGAACGATATCCTGAATATCGGTCAGACCCGTTTTTGTGAACTTTGACAATGCCGCGGCTGACTTATGGTAGGCGACGGCGTCCGCGCCCTCCGCAGGATAGAAGAATGGTGTGTCCATCGGGCCGGGTCCGATTGCCGTCACTGAAATCCCCCGCTCCCCGAACTCCTTGGACGCAGCGCGGGTAAAGTGTTCTACGGGTGCCTTTGTCCCCGCATAAGCGGCATAAAACGGTGTAAACGCACCCAGGAGTGACGTTACGAGTGTACAGATCTTACCATTGTCATTGACGTGTTTTCCTGCCTCTTTGAGAAAAAAGAAGGCCGCTTTTGCATTCACCGCGCTCGATTGATCATATTCTGCTTCTGATATCTCGATGAGTGGCTTTTTCAGGACCTTGCCAACGGTGTTGATGGCAATATCCGGACGGCCAATAGCAGCCACTATATCGCCAAAGAGCTTTTCCACGGCATCTGCAGTGGTCAGATCTGCCTGAAATGCAACGGCTTCAGCACCGGCTGCCTTCACTGCCGCCAATGTTTCTTCGGCATCAGCTTTCGTCGCTGCACTGTTGTAATGAATGGCTATTGCCTTTGCGCCGTGCTTGGCAAGGTCACGTGCGATAAGCCCACCGAGATTCTTTGCTCCTCCGGCGATGATTACGGTTTTACCTTTAATACTGTGATCGGCCATGGATAAAGCTCCTTGTTTTGCAGCGCCTACATTATGCAGCCGCTTCCCGCAGACAACGATATCGCTTAGATTGATGGGATAAAGTCGACAAATCTGACATCACTTGTCAGTGTAGGCATACAATCAGAGGTGTTTATCAATTGGATCGCATTGATTTGTTCCGTATCTTTTGCAGGGTCGTCGAGTGTTCGAGCTTCACCCGCGCTTCTGATACACTCAATATGCCACGCTCTTCTGTTTCGGCTGCCGTGTTGGAACTCGAAGGGCGCGTCGACGCCAGACTTCTCTATCGAACGACTCGCAAGGTTTCGCCCACTCAAGAAGGGCTGGCCTTCTATGCACGTTGCCAACAGTTGATTGCCGACATGGATGCGACGGAGAATCTCTTTCGACACGCCTCCACCCAACCGACCGGTAGACTTAGGATCGATGTTCCAGGGCGGATTGGCCGATTGATTATCGCTCCTGCGCTCCCACGGTTTCTCGATCAATATCCGCAGATTGACATTGATCTTGGCGTCAGCGATCGCACTGTTGATCTTATAGGAGACAACGTCGATTGTGTTCTACGGGTTGGATTTCTGCCTGACTCAAACTTCATTGCTCGCACCTTCGGAGAATTACCACTCATGAATGTTGCGAGCCCCGAATATCTGGCACGCTATGGTGTCCCAGCTTCACCTGACGAACTCAGCACTCATTGGGCCGTAAACTACGCTTCCCCTTCGACAGGCCGTACATCAGAGTGGGAATGGGAAGATGAAGGAAAGCTGCACACCTTATCCATGCGCAGCCGCGTTACCGTCAATAACGCTGAAGCTTACATTGCGTGTTGCCTGGCCGGTTCCGGATTGATCCAAATACCGGCCTTCGATGTAAAGGCTCATATTGATGCAGGCGAGCTTGTTGAGGTCATGCCAATATATCGCGCCCGGTCCATGCCAATGACCCTACTTTATCCACATCGCCATTTTCTGACGCGTCGCCTCGAAGTGTTTGCTGATTGGCTCGAGACACTTCTTGGGACCAATTAAATAAGCGAATAGGTTATGTCGCCGGGCCTCTGCGCTAAGTCGATCACCTAACCAAGCGATGGAGGGATATGATCGGTTTGATCAGCTATTTTCCAGAGAGCTGTTGTTAGGTTTTCGCCACCAAACCCGAAGGCACATGACGCACCGAGGTGGCTTGCCACAACCAACAATGTGATCAGAACGACCACGGCAATGCAAATTGTGATGATAGTGAGAAGAGGAAAGGGGGGACCTCATTCTACCCTAAAGTTTTCTGACTTTGTCGCCCAGTAATTTGCGCGCCTGCTCGTAGCGGTCGCGCGCTGCCTTGATGTCATTGTCCAGCCGGTCGAGAGCATTCTCCTGGGCCAGCATCTTTTGCGAATACAGGCGCGAGAGATCAGATCCCTGCGGTGCCGACGCCAGATTTTCGCGCAGGCGAGTCTGGTCGTTGATAATGGTGTCGCGCCGCTCTTCAAGCTGGGACATTTCAGTCATTGCCTCATCGCTGGCTTTGGCGGCTTCCGCCAGAGTGGTCAGGCGGGCTTTGGTTTCGGCATCGAGTTCGGGCGCGATCATAAGGGCCTGGATGCGGGCGCCGGTAACTTCTCCAATATCGACGGCTTCGACTTCAGGGCGTTCCAGTACGACCTTGTACTGTTTAGATTTCCCGGCTTCAACATCAAAGCGAATGCGGTAAGCCTGACCGGCAATGGTCGCATCCTCCGGTTTGGGTTCGACCAGCTTCCAATCAGCCATGCGAGGGTGCTCAATCACCATATGGCGCAAATCAGTCGAACCGTTTTTGAGCCGGTAAGTGGTCGTTTGCCGCATGCGGCTTTCGATCTGAAGAGTACCATCGACAGATTTGATTTTGGTAATCGTCGATTCAGACCCAGCCTCGGTATCGACTAGAACTTTCTGGTCTGTACCGAAGCCAATCAACCGGAAATCACCCATTGGAAGGAGGGGAAACTGAGCTTCACCTGAAAACATGGGCCCCGCCTCAGTTGCATCGTAGATCGTGGCAGATCCCGCAGGCAGGGATACGGCGCCGTTATTCTTCAAAGTCAACGCCCGCCATGGATTGCGTGTTCTACCCTGATACCAGGCAACCGATTGCGACGGTATATTAAGATCAACAAATGGGGTCGTGAGGCTTTCGCCAGCGCCAACGCTAACCAGCGAGGAAAGCGTAAAGCTCGCGCCAGCGGGATTTTCTTCCGCAGTACTGCCGGATTCCTGCGGGCCGGTCAGCGTATCGCCGCCGCCATTGTAGTCTTTCCCCGGAATTGGTTCGATCGCAGCCTGTTCAGCTACGGCTTGCGCTGGTGAGGGAGCAGCTCGATACTTCGCGTTACCGTCGGGCGCCTGCTGCTTAGTGTCCGCAAAAATCTGTCCTTGGTCCGCGCGCGGCAGAGCGGAGCGGCTCACCGGCGGAGCAACCAGCTGGCGTGTTACATAGTAGGGATCATAAAGCGCCTGTCTGAAAGTCACCGGTGCAGCAGAGGACAATGTTACTTCCACATCCTTCCAGGCATTGCCGGTCATGTTCTCCAGAACAACCCAGCCTTGCAGTCGGGCTTGATCCTCGCCCGGCTTCGGCAATGTCAGCCGATAGGCTGCTTTCCACACTGGTGTTTCGGCTACATAGCCGATGCGCACCGTACGTTTCGCTCCTGCAGCAAGCTTGATAGCGATATCGCGTCCTGTGCGGTCTTGAGCAGTTCTCAGTGCCACAAGCGCCGTACTGACCTGTTCCCCAAGCCGGGCGTCCTTGAATTCCAGCCCTTCGGCTTCTTCAAGAATGAACTGTTCAATCGATGCGCCCGAGAAAACCGAAACACGCGTGCGCGTTGCCACCCCACCATCCTTGCCACTGACCGTCTCACTCTGCACGCTGGCTATGCGCCCCTCGATTTGCCGAGGGCCTGCCAGTTTGATTTCCGCCCCTTTGAGCGCGGAGAACAGTGCCGGCATTGTATCAAGGTCAGACTTGGCGAAAGGCAGCGAGGCAAAGGCATCGTCGATGCGAGCCTTGCCGGGGAGTGTAGCAGAGCCGGGACCGGCGGGGTCCAGAATTAGTATGCTCTTGAGGATATCATCGACCTGATCAAGGCGCGCACGCAACAGGAGAGGTTCATTGCCATCCACCTCGGCAGTATATTCAAAATAGCCAACACCGCCTGTACCAAGCACGGCGCGTTTCAGTACGAGTTCGGCAGCCTGAGCGGCGCTGGTCATCATTGTTGTGACCATCAAAAGGGCAAGAATGGGGGAGCGCATGTGGAACCTTTGTGAGGAAAATAGGGCAAAGTGTTATGCAGCTTTAGCCAATTCATGCCTGTTGTCTACTGGCACACAGCAGGTGGCGCCTCATGTCGTTTGGCAATTAGCAAGTATTCACTAAAGGGGAGTTGAGATGCGACAGCAGCTCATCGCGACCAACGTCTGAGTTTGCGGCAAAACCCATGTAACGGTTACATTCTCTGGTGTTACGTGGCTCATCATTGCGACTCCAGCTAGATATGGAAATGGCCAGACGATAGCCTCGGGTGCAGGCGATCTGTAACCCAAGGATGAGTGACGTGGGATGGTATTGTAATGCCGTCGCCAATTCTCGATGACGATCTGGTTCTGCGGGCAATTGATCCACCGGATCGATTGCTTTTCTGCCACAACCTTCAATGTAGAAGATTTCTCCGTTGAGCAGTTCGTCCGGGAGCTTAATGTCTTTTATCGGCTCAAAAGCCATACTTCATAAAGGATCACTTACAATGGGCAGACCAATTTCGCTCCCTCCCGCAAACTACCCCGCCATTGGGTAAAGGCGATCTATAGATGGCAGACACTGCGCACCCTTGCGGTTGAGGAAGTCCTGAAATGCCCGCATGGCTGGCGACGACGTCCTGTCCGTGCGCATCACGGAGAACCACTGACGGCGGATAGGCATGCCTATCACATCAAGTATCACCAGCTTACCGACTTCAAGCTCCAGCGCGATCGTGTGTGCCGAGATGAACGCAATGCCAAGTCCGGCCATAACGGCCTGTTTGATCGTCTCATTGGAAGACATTTCCGTGCCGAGGTCATCTATACGTCCGGGCAACTCGCTGAGGAAAATCTCCAGAGATATACGGGTGCCGGAACCTGGCTCACGGATAAGAAAATGTTCCAGTGCAATACGTTCTTTCGTTATATCCCGGCAATCGGCGAGCGGGTGATCCGGCGCGGCAATCATGACCAGTGGATGATCGCCAAAAACTGCAGATCGCAGCGGAATCTCCTTGGGTGGTCGGCCCATCAGAGCAAGATCCACAGCATGACTTTTCAAACTGTTGATGATCTCCGCACGGTTTCCGATCATCAGCTTGATCGCAATATCAGGATGTTCCTTACCAAAAGTCGCCATGAGCTGAGGAGCAAAATATTTGGCCGTCGATACAACTCCAAGAGATAATGTGCCGACCCTCAGACCTTTGATTGCGTCAATCTCGTCATAGAGAAGGCGCAGCCTTTCCTCGATCATCTGGGCTGCATCCAAAAATGCAAGTCCGGCAGCGGTTGGACGTAGACCCACATTGGTGCGATCAAAGAGGACAATATCGGCTTCCTCCTCAACAAGCTTGAGCTGAATTGTTACCGCAGGAGGTGTCAGCCCTAATGTATTGGCTGCAGCGACAATGGTTCCATGCTGCTTGATCGCCTGTATTGCCCGTAACTGTTTGAGATTCAAATTGCGCATCACCCACACTTAATGAATTTTATCTATAAGGTAAATATAATAAATTTTACTTAGTACACCGTTGATGGTCCCATGGTCCTGAAGTCTGGCGCGAAAGACGACCAGGTACGGGAGGACGACCATGACCACGGCGACGCTAGACGCCTTTCTTGGATCCTATGCGGAACATAGTAACCCTTTGCGCACGTCGGTTGCGGCGGTGCTGCGCCAACTGGCTTTGACTGCAGTCAAGATTCGCAGTGTTATTAATCAGGGGGCACTCGGAAAAGCTTTTTCCGGCGGCACTGGTGGCAAGAATGCTGACGGTGATCCGCAGAAGGCGCTCGACGTCTTCGCAGACGACATGTTTCTTGAAGCAATGCGGCAGGCGCCGGTCGCTTTATACGGCTCTGAAGAGTTGATGCATCCGGCGCTGTTGAATCCTCTTGCTCCATTGGCGTTGGCTATCGATCCCCTCGATGGGTCATCCAATATCGACACCAATGTATCAATAGGGACTATTTTCTCCATCCTCCCAGTGGCTGGTGATCCGAGCAGCGAGCCAGTCGCCTCGTTCTTTCAGAAGGGCGATCGCCAGCTCGCAGCAGGGTTCTTCATTTACGGTCCGCAACTGGCTCTTGTTCTAACACTTGGCAACGGGACGCATGCCTTTGTCTTCTCGAGTCGACTTGGCACATTTGTACAAGCCTATGACAGCATTGTCATTGCCAGCCAGGCGCATGAGTTTGCCGTCAACGCGGCTAATTACCGGCATTGGGACGAGGCGGTTCAGCTCTATATGGATGACTGTCTGAAAGGCAGCGAAGGACCACGCGAACGCGATTTCAACATGCGTTGGATCGCATCACTGGTTGCCGAGGCCTATCGCATTCTTATGCGAGGGGGTGTGTTTCTCTATCCGGGCGATAAGCGCAAAGGCTATGGCGATGGTCGTATCCGTCTCATCTATGAGGCGAACCCCATAGCGTTTCTCATCGAACAGGCTGGTGGGGGAGCGACAGATACTTCGGCCCGTATTCTCGATCTCACGCCCAAGGCCATGCATCAGCGGGTTCCCTTCGTCTTCGGCTCGGTGCGGGAAGTAGCCCGGATCAGTCGCTACCATAGCGAACCCAGCAATATTGGTGAGCGTGCACCACTGTTCAGTAATCGTGGCCTGTTCAGGGCTTGAGGGAGGGAGATCGATCATGTCGGCAAAACATCCAATTATCTCCATCACAGGCTCATCTGGCGCTGGAACAACGTCGGTCAAGCGGATCTTCGAACAGATTTTTCGTCGGGAGAATATTGAAGCAGCTTTTATCGAAGGGGATGCATTCCACAAATATGATCGCAACACCATGAAGGCAAAAGTTGCGGAAGAGGAAAAGAAGGGAAATCCCAATTTCACGCATTTTCATGTCGATGCGAATGAACTCTCCAAGCTTGACGAAGTCTTTGAACAGTATGGCCGCAAAGGAACCGGCCAAACCCGGACCTATATTCATGATGATGATGAAGCTCAGCAATATGGTGCGCCCGCTGGTACATTCACCGAATGGCGCGACTTTCCGCCGAGCACACTGCTGTTCTATGAAGGGCTGCATGGCTGTGCTGTAGCAGATGGCATCAATCTTGCCCGTCACGCGGACCTCAAGATTGGCGTCGTGCCAGTCATCAATCTCGAATGGATTCAGAAGATCCATCGCGACCGCTCAACGCGTGGATATTCCACTGAAGCGGTTATGGATGTCATCCTGCGCCGAATGCCGGACTATGTGCGTTATATCACGCCGCAATTCACGTTGACGGATATCAACTTCCAGCGTGTGCCGATCGTCGACACGTCCAACCCGTTCATTGCCCGTTGGATACCAACACCGGATGAATCGATGCTGGTTATCCGGTTTGCGCGACCGCGCGGGATCGACTTCCCGTACCTGCTTTCAATGATTCACGACTCCTTCATGTCGCGAGCCAATTCGATCGTTGTGCCGGGCAACAAACTCGACCTGGCAATGCAACTCATCCTGACACCGCTGATCATGCAGTTGATTGAGCGCAAAAACCGAGCCTCGTGAGGAGAAGACGATGAACACTCAAGTTTTGCTTCAGGAAGCCCCGGATGCCGAAGTTGTCTCAGATCGGGATATGGCGAACGCAATCCGGGCCCTGGTCATGGATAGTGTCCAGAAGGCCAATTCGGGCCACCCTGGCATGCCTATGGGGATGGCCGATGTTGCCACAGTTCTTTTCAAGCGGTTTATCAAGCTTGATCCGTTACATCCGCAATGGCCGGATCGTGACCGATTTGTCCTTTCCGCCGGTCATGGCTCCATACTGCAATACGCGCTGCATTACCTGATCGGTTACCCTGATATGCCCGTTGAAGAGCTGCAGCGTTTCCGTCAGATCGGGGCAAAGACGGCGGGCCATCCGGAATACGGTCACGCGCAGGGCATTGAAATGACGACAGGGCCGCTCGGACAGGGCATAGCCACAGCTGTCGGCATGGCACTGGCCGAACGCATGCTGGCGGCCCGATTTGGGCCGGATATTGTTGATCACTACACCTATGTCATCGCTGGAGACGGCTGTCTGCAAGAAGGCCTCAGCCACGAGGCTATCGACCTTGCAGGGCATTTAAAGCTTTCGAAGCTGATTGTGTTCTGGGACAACAATTCGATCTCTATTGACGGGCCGACATCGCTTTCAACCTCCACAGATCAATTGGCCCGTTTTACGGCAGCCGGCTTCGATGTGCAGGATATTGACGGCCATGATTACGATGAGATTGCAAAGGCAATCGCCCATGCCAGGGAATCGAATTCTCCATCGTTGATTTCATGCCGTACGATTATCGGCAAAGGAGCGCCCAATCTGCAGGGAACTGAAAAGACACACGGCGCTCCACTTGGTGCGTCGGAGATTGCCGCTGCACGGCTCACAATAGATTGGCCATATGAACCCTTCGTCGTTCCGCAAGATATTCTTGAGACGTGGCGCGATGTTGCACGTCGAGGCGCTGACGAGCGGCGTGAATGGTGCGTGCGGATAGCAGCATCATCAAAGGGCGAGGACCTCAAGCAAGCTGTGCAGAAACAGATACCAGCAGCGGTATTTGAGGAACTCGCAGCTTTTCGCCGCGAGCATGTGGAGAAGGCGACAAAGGTTGCGACACGCAAAGCCTCGGAAATGGTGCTTGGCGTCATCAATACCGCCACCAATCTCACAATTGGCGGGTCCGCTGATCTGACACACTCGAACCTGACCGTCACGCCTGGGATGCTCGACGTTACGCCTGGTGATTTCTCCGGCCGTTACATTCACTACGGCATTCGCGAGCATGGCATGGCTGCCGCGATGAACGGTCTGGCGCTGCATGGCGGCTTTATCCCCTACGGAGGAACATTCTTGGCATTTGCAGACTACGCGCGGGGCGCCATGCGTCTTTCAGCGTTGATGGGACAGCAGGTGATCTATGTCATGACTCATGACTCAATTGGCCTCGGAGAAGATGGGCCGACCCACCAGCCGATCGAACATCTGGCCATGCTGCGGGCCACACCCGGTATGAATGTGTTCCGTCCGGCGGACATCATCGAGACAGCTGAATGCTGGGAACTTGCACTCAAAAATACGGACAGGCCGAGCGTCATCGTTCTCTCGCGTCAGAATCTGTCAATGCTGCGTCATGCTCATATCGAGGAGAACCGTTCGGCGCGCGGTGCTTATGTGCTGCGGGAAACAGCTGAACCCCGTGCTGTGACATTGCTGGCCACAGGTTCTGAAGTCGAGATTGCCTGTACTGCCGCTGATATTCTGCGAGGTCAGCACAAGATTGCCGCGGCCGTTGTTTCCATGCCGTCGTGGGAACTGTTCGAGGCGCAAACTCCAGCCTATCGCCGGTCTGTGCTGGCGGCTGCACCGCGTATCGGTATTGAGGCGGCGGCCCGTCTGGGTTGGGATCGCTGGGTCGGTGAGAAGGGTGCTTTCATCGGCATGCAGGGGTTTGGTGCCAGCGCGCCTGCGCCGGATCTATACCGCCATTTCGGCATTACCCCCGAAAACATTGTTGCCACTGCGCGCAAACTCATCAGCGAAAAGGACTATTGATCATGGCCAGAATTACACTGCGGCAATTGCTCGATCATGCAGCCGAGTACGGTTACGGCGTTCCGGCCTTCAACATCAATAATATGGAGCAGGGTCTTGCTGTGATGGAAGCGGCTGCGGCTTGCGAGGCGCCTGTTATCCTCCAGGCATCACGGGGCGCGCGGTCCTATGCCAAGGATATCATGCTGGCGCGAATGATTGATGCGCTGGTGGAGATGTACCCGACCATTCCCGTGTGCATGCATCAGGACCATGGCAATGACGAGGCCACCTGCATGACTGCCGTTCGGCATGGCTTTACTTCGGTGATGATGGATGGGTCGCTCGAAGCGGATGCGGCGACACCGGCTTCCTACGAGTACAATGTCGGGATTACCAAGCGGGTGACCTCGATAGCACACTGGCTTGGTGTCTCGGTTGAGGGCGAGCTTGGTGTCCTTGGCTCGCTGGAAAGCGGCGAGGCGGAAGCCGAAGACGGGCATGGCGCGACCGGTATGCTAAGCCATGACCAGTTGCTGACTGACCCGGATCAGGCGGTTGATTTTGTGCTGCGCACCAAAGTTGATGCACTCGCTATTGCCTGCGGGACGTCTCACGGCGCTTACAAATTTACCCGGGCACCCGACGGCGACATTCTGGCGATGGGCGTGATCGAGGAAATTCATCGCAAACTGCCGAACACGCATCTGGTTATGCATGGTTCGTCATCGGTACCGCAACCCTTGCAGGATATCATTAACCGGTTTGGCGGGGAGATGCCGCAAACCTATGGGGTGCCCGTCGAAGAGATAGAGCGCGGTATCCGCCATGGGGTCCGCAAAGTGAATATCGACACCGATTGCCGCATGGCGATGAGCGGCCAGTTCCGCAAGATCGCCATCGAAAATCCGGCCGAATTCGATCCACGCAAATTCCTGAAACCGGCAATGGATGCCATGCGCGACCTTTGCCGGGATCGCTTCGAGCGTTTCGGTACGGCAGGCCATGCCGTGAAGATCAAGGTCATTGGTCTCGATGACATGGCCAAGCGCTATGCCGCTGGCAAGCTCGATCCACAAATCGCCGCAGCCCAGGCTGCTTAAGCCTAGAACAAAACGGAAAGGACCTATCATGTCGAACAAGTCAGAAACGGTCACAGGGAAGGACCGCTACAGATCCGGTGTCATGGAATACAAGAAGATGGGCTATTGGGAGCCTGACTATGAGCCGAAGGACACCGATATCATCGCGCTTTTCCGTATCACGCCGCAGGACGGTGTTGACCCGATCGAAGCAGCGGCGGCCGTTGCCGGTGAATCATCGACGGCAACCTGGACCGTGGTCTGGACCGACCGGCTGACCGCGACCGAGAAGTACCGTGCAAAGGCCTATCGCGTTGATCCGGTTCCTAATGGTGAAGGGCAGTATTTTGCCTATATTGCCTATGATCTTGATCTGTTTGAGCCGGGCTCGATCTCAAACCTGACCGCGTCGATTATTGGCAACGTCTTCGGCTTCAAGCCGCTAAAGGCATTGCGCCTTGAGGACATGCGTTTGCCGGTTGCATATGTGAAAACCTTTCAAGGTCCACCAACGGGTATTGTCGTTGAACGCGAACGCCTCGACAAGTTCGGGCGACCGCTGCTCGGCGCAACCGTGAAGCCTAAACTCGGGTTATCGGGCCGCAACTATGGACGCGTTGTCTACGAAGCGCTGAAGGGTGGTTTGGACTTCACCAAGGACGACGAAAACATCAATTCGCAGCCCTTCATGCATTGGCGCGAACGATTTCTCTACTGCATGGAGGCCGTCAACAAGGCACAGGCTGCAACAGGCGAGATCAAAGGTAGTTATCTCAACGTGACTGCGGCGACAATGGAGGACATGTACGAACGCGCAGACTTCGCTAAGGAGCTGGGCTCGAACATTGTCATGATCGATCTTGTCATTGGTTATACGGCGATCCAGTCGATGGCCAAGTGGGCGCGTCGCAACGATATGATCCTGCATCTGCATCGTGCTGGCCATTCTACCTATACGCGGCAGAAGTCCCATGGTGTTTCATTTCGCGTTATTGCCAAATGGATGCGGCTTGCAGGTGTGGATCACATTCACGCCGGGACGGTTGTCGGCAAGCTCGAAGGCGATCCGGCAACCACCCGCGGTTACTACGATATCTGCCGTGAGGACTTTAACCCGACGCGACTCGAAAACGGTGTGTTCTTCGATCAGCATTGGGCCTCTCTCAACAAAATGATGCCAGTGGCATCAGGTGGTATCCACGCTGGCCAGATGCACCAGCTTCTCGATCTTCTGGGCGAGGATGTTGTTCTGCAGTTTGGTGGTGGCACGATCGGTCATCCGCTCGGGATCGCTGCCGGTGCCACGGCTAACCGCGTTGCGCTTGAATGCATGGTGCTCGCACGCAATGAAGGTCGCGACATCTTGCGTGAAGGCCCTGAAATTCTGCGAATGGCAGCACGTAACTGTCAGCCGCTGCAGCAGGCACTCGAAATCTGGAAAGACGTTTCCTTCAACTACACCTCAACCGATTCACCGGATTTTGTTCCGACCGCAACAGCAGCCGAATAGGAGAAACGACATGCGTATTACTCAGGGAGCATTCTCGTTCCTGCCCGATCTGACAGACGAACAGATTTCCCGGCAAGTGCAGTATTGCATCGATAAGGGCTGGGCTGTCAGTCTGGAGTTCACCGATGACCCGCACCCGCGCAACACCTATTGGGATATGTGGGGGCATCCGATGTTTGACAATCCGGATGCGGCCGCATTGATGATGGAATTGAAAGAATGCCGCAAGGCTTATGGCGACAGCTATATCCGTTTGGTTGCCTTTGACAATTCCCATGGATGGGAGTCGGTGAAGCTGTCCTTCCTCGTCAATCGCCCGCAGGAGGAACCGGGTTTCCATCTTGCGCGTCAGGAAGGGGAAGGCCGTGTGGTCCGTTACACGACGAGGTCCTATGCGACGGACAAACCGGCGGGTCAACGTTATGGCTGACATCGTAAACATGGAGCTTCCGGATACTGACAGGGAAATTCTTGCGGCGGTTGATCTGCGTGCTGAATATGTGGAATCGGGTGTCAAGGATGTGCTGGATGAGCTTGATCGCGATTTGATTGGCCTAAAGCCGGTTAAGCAACGGATCAAGGAAACAGCCGCCTTGCTGCTGGTGGAGCGGGCGCGGCGACGCATGGGTCTCGCCCACGAGACGCCAACCCTGCATATGAGCTTCAGTGGCAATCCCGGCACTGGTAAAACCACTGTGGCGCTGCGTATGGCAGATCTCCTGCATCGCCTCGGCTATATTCGCAAAGGCCATCTCGTCTCGGTTACGCGCGACGATCTCGTGGGCCAATATATTGGTCATACGGCGCCTAAGACCAAGGAGATATTGAAGAGAGCCATGGGCGGCGTGCTGTTCATTGACGAAGCCTATTATCTGCACCGGCAGGAGAATGAGCGGGATTACGGTCAGGAAGCTATTGAGATACTGCTTCAGGTGATGGAGAACCAGCGCGATGATCTTGTGGTCATTCTTGCAGGCTATGCTGATCGGATGGACAAGTTCTTCGAAAGCAATCCGGGTTTTCGTTCGCGCATCGCGCATCATATAGATTTTCCGGACTATAGCTCCGATGAGCTTCTGAGCATTGCCGAAACCATGCTGGCCAAACAGAACTACAATTTCGACGAGGAAGGCCGCACCATCATGGCCGATTATATAAAACGGCGCCGGCAGCAGCCGCATTTTGCCAATGCCCGCTCCATCCGCAATGCCTTGGACCGGGCTCGGCTGCGTCATGCCAACCGGCTATTCGAAGCATCCCGTGGACCAACCGATGCCATGACACTCTCAACGATCACGGCTGCGGATATCAGGAGTAGCCGCGTATTTGCAAAGGCTGCTGCGGAGGATCAAACACCATGAACCGCAAGACACTCATAGCACCATCCGTTCTCTCCGCCGATTTTTCCCGGCTCGGAGAAGAAGTGGAAGACATCGTGGGGGCCGGAGCGGACTGGGTACATCTCGATGTAATGGATGGGCATTTCGTTCCGAACATCACTTTTGGTCCGCAGGTCATAAAGTCGATCCGCAATCGAACCGAAGCCATATTCGATTGTCATCTCATGATCGCACCCGCAGATGATTATCTTGGTGCTTTTGCTGACGCTGGCTGTGACTTCATCACAGTTCATGCGGAAGCTGGGGCCCATCTGGATCGCTCTCTGCAGACCATTCGCAATCTTGGCAAAAAGGCAGGTGTCTCTCTCAATCCCTCCACAGCCGAAACTGTCATCGAATATGTATTGGATCGGCTTGATCTCGTACTCCTGATGACCGTCAATCCGGGGTTTGGTGGGCAGGCATTCATTCCATCGGTCGTTGAGAAAACACGGCGTTTGAAAGCTCTGATCGGGAATCGCCCCATCCATATCGAGATTGACGGCGGTGTCACGCCGGAGACAGCGCCTTTGGTTGCCGCAGCCGGAGCTGATGTGCTTGTCGCAGGGTCTGCAATCTTTAGGGGAAACGGCAAGGTGGCCTATGCTCATAACATAGCTGCCATCCGGAGCGCCGCCGACAATGCAAGGCAATACGAGGCAGCATGACAGGAGTGAGCAAAAATGGCCGCGATACCGCCACTTTGTGATTTTGGCTGGAAGGCTTTAGATGCAAACTTGATGGGTGCAGATGGCCAAAGACATTCCATTCTGGCTCAGGCCGGGCAAAGAGGACTTGTCGTCGCTTTCATCTGCAATCACTGCCCTTATGTTAGGGCTGTCATCCAGCGTATTGTGTGTGACGCAAGCGATCTCAAGAAACTTGGCGTTGGTTTCGTAGCCATCAATGCCAATGACGCTGCGGCCTATCCCGCCGATTCCTTTGAGAATATGCAGCTCTTCTCGCGGGAAAATGCGTTTCCCTTTCATTATTTGCATGATGCGGACCAGATGGTTGCGCGGGCCTATGGTGCCGTGTGCACACCTGACTTTTTCGGGTTCAACGCCGATGCAGAACTGCAATATCGCGGGCGTCTGGATGGATCGCGTAAACAGGAAGCCACAGCTGATCTGCGCCGGGATTTGTTCGAGGCCATGCAGCAAGTTGCTCTGTCTGGACAAGGACCGCGTGAGCAGCTTGCCTCAGTCGGCTGTTCGATCAAATGGCGCGAGAACGTCTGAATGGATTGCCGCCGGATATCAAACCGGCGGCAACTTTGTTACTTTGAATATTGTTTGAGATAAGCTTCGAGGTTGGAAATTTCCGTGTCATCTTTCAGACCGGGGAAAGCCATTTTTGTACCGGGTACTTTGGCCTTCGGGTCATGCAAATAGTCACGCAAGCTTGCAGTATCCCATACCAGACCACCTGTACCGGCGGCCTTCATTGCCGATGAATAGTTAAAGCTGGGATGTGTACCGGCGGTTCTGCCAAATAGACCATTAAGAGAGGGTCCAACCTTGTTTTTGTCAGTGTCTGCCACATGACAGGCCGCACATTTCTTGAAAACTGTTGCTCCAGCCGTGGCATCTCCCGCATCCTGAGCGCGGGCTTGAATAACGGACAGAACTGCAACTGACAGACCAATCAGTAGTACAGGATATCGCATGGCATTTCCTCATTTTCGCCAAGGGTGCCCTAGACGAAGACTGGTGCCAATTTCCATGCATTGGCGCCACCATTTCAGCTTGATCTTTTTATTTACGAATTCGCGATCATAGCATTTCAAAACGTTACCTGTGACATTGCATAAGTCAATCGTTGTGCTGCGGAAATAACGCCGCAGCATCACGATTGCGTTTTCCTTCCGGCGCGTGATTGACGGCAACGAGCAGGAACCGTAATTTGAAAACATATTTCTCATTGGGCACCTTGAGAAATCCGACGAACGGCTTCAGGTCCCGTCAATACACCTCGAATGATCGGGGGCATTGCGGGAATAGGAGTGGGGTGAGAGGTGCCGAATGGATATTATCGAGCTCATCTTAACTGTCTGTCTTGTGTCGAACCCGACTAATTGTCGGGAAGAGCGCCTGCATTTCGAGAATAGAGGGAATCTTCTCAATTGCATGTTTCTGGCACCGGCCGAAATGGCCAAATGGACGCAAGAGCATCCGAAATATCGCGTTTCCCGTTGGAAGTGTGCATATCCCACCAATGAGATGACGCTGTGATCGGAGATGCTGATGGCTAAATGGCCCCCTTCTTTCCTCGTGTGCTTGCTGCTCATGTTCATTGTTGGCAGCGTCTTTGCCGTTGAAAGCCATGCTGCGGAAACCGTGCGTGTCGGTGTGCTGAAATTCGGTACAGTGAACTGGGAGCTCGACACGATCAAACACCACAAGCTTGATGGGAAATATGGCGTGAATGTCGATGTTCATTTCTTCGCCAGCGAAGACGCGACCAATGTCGCGATGATGGCGGGAGATGTGGACATCATCGTATCGGATTGGCTTTGGGTTTCGCGTCAGCGCGCGTCGGGCGAGGATTTGGCTTTCGCACCCTATTCCAGTTCGGTAGGCTCTCTCATGGTGCGGGACGGGTCCCCGATCAAAAGCTTGGCTGATCTCAAGGACAAGAAAATCGGCGTTGCCGGTGGACCTCTCGACAAGAGCTGGCTTCTCATTCAGGGACTTGCCAAACGGCAGTCTCTGGATTTGGCGGGTCAGAACACGATTGTCTACGGTGCCCCGCCATTGCTGACAGAAAAGGCGCAACAGAACGAACTCGATGCCATTTTAACTTTCTGGAATTTCTGTGCGAGATTGGAGGCAAACGGCTTTCACAGGCTGATCAGTACCAGTGATGCCGCGAAGTCCCTCGGGGCCACGGGTACCGTGTCGGCTCTCGGTTACATATTTCATGGAAACTGGGCAAATGCCCACCCCAAAGCCATTGCTGGATTTATAAGCGCCAGTCGTGATGCGAAGGCGCTTCTTGGCAATTCGGATGTGGAATGGCAGAGGCTTGCACCAGTGATAAAGGCAGAAGGGCACGAACTTGAGATTTTGCGCGATCGCTATCGCGAAGGCATTCCCGCTCGCCCTGTCAATGACGAGCAAGCCGATGCGGAAAAGCTCTATGCGGTTCTTGCCGAACTCGGCGGCCCCCGGCTTGTTGGTTCAGCCATAGTGCTGGCTGAGGGCACTTTCTGGAGGGCACAATAGATGACAGTGATTTCCACCAGACAGGGCGAGGGATCAAACACAGTTCATCCGCCACGCTCGTGGCAATGGACATCACCTATCATGGTGTTGTTGTCTTTTGCCGCTCTTATAGTCGTCTGGCATATTGGCGCTACGCTATGGCCAAGCCGCTCTTTTCCTGCGCCATTACTGGTTCTGCAAAGGTTCATGAGTGAGACCTCGAGTGGCGATCTGCCGTATCATCTGGCGATCACCCTGTGGCGTGTCGCGGCCTCGTTCTTCCTCGCCATGATAATCGGATCGGTGATTGGTGTTCTCCTGGGCAGCTACCGGCGTGCCGACCAGTTCTTCAATCCTTGGCTTATCCTTTTTCTGAATATTCCGGCGCTCGTCGTGATCGTCCTTGCCTATATCTGGTTTGGCCTGAACGAGGCGGCTGCCATCGGCGCTGTTGCTTTGAACAAGATCCCCAATGTGGTTGTGACGATGCGCGAGGGAACGCGCGCGCTTGACCCGCGTTATACCGAGATGGCGCAGGTCTACCGCTTCCGGTCACTGGATCGCATCCGTCACATCCTGTTACCCCAATTGCAACCCTATATCGCTGCAGCCTCGCGTTCCGGTGTCTCCCTGATCTGGAAGATCGTGCTGGTTGTTGAGCTTTTAGGCCGGTCGAACGGTATCGGCTTCCAGATCAATCTGTTTTTTCAACTCTTCGATGTCGCGGCGATTCTGGCCTATACGCTGGCATTTGTTGCGGTGATGCTTTTCATTGAACTTGTGGTGGTACAACCCCTTGAACGCACATCAACACGTTGGCGTCGCCGAACGGCTTAAGGTCGATATTCAGGGAAAGTCATTTCGCACATCAAACGGTGAAGCGATTGATGTGTTGCGCGATCTGCATTTCGAGGTGGAACAGAATGAATTTGCCTGCATTCTTGGACCCTCCGGATGCGGTAAGACGACAACGTTACGCATATTGCTTGGGCTTGAAGGTAATTATCAGGGGGTGGTTCAACTGCCCGGATCGTCAGAGCCTCGCATTGGTGCGGTATTTCAAGAGCCTACATTACTGCCTTGGCGTTCAGTAGAGCAAAATGTGAGGCTGGCTCTGCCAAAACACTTGAAAAACACTCGTCTCGATAATCTGTTCAGAGTTTTGGGACTGTCCAAGATGCAGATGTTTTATCCGGGCGAACTTTCTCTGGGTCTTGCGCGGCGGGTGGCCATTGCACGGGCACTGGCAATTGAGCCGGATATATTGCTCCTCGACGAGCCCTTTGTTTCGCTGGACGAGGCAACAGCCCAGCAGCTTCGCAATCTGCTCTTGGCTGTCTGGTCAGAACAACCGACCACGGCACTTATGGTCACTCACAATCTACAAGAGGCACTCATGCTGTCGGACCGCATTATTGTGTTTTCCGATAGACCGGCACACGTCGTTGGAACCTTAGATATAAGAGTGCCACGGCACAGCCGCAATGCGCAGGTCAGAGCAGATCTACTACGCTCGTTCAATGAGAAATTCGCTGGCAGAGGTTTCGGATCATGAGCTACGCGACCCGGCGCGACGTCCTTAAAACGGGAGTGCTCTTTGCCTGTTGCGGCGTGTCCCATGCCCGATTGGCGATGGCACAACCAGGACATAGTGGTCCATTGCCGGTCAAGCAGATTGCTGACGGTGTATTCGCCTTTGCCGGTACGCCTGCCATGATGACTGATCAGAATGATGGTGAGATCTGCAATGTTGGGTTTATCATTGGTGATGAGGCTGTGGCTGTCATCGATAGCGGCGGCAGTGTGGTCGAGGGCAAGGCATTAATTGCTGCTATTCGGACCCAAACGGACAGGCCTATCCGGTATTTAATCAACACCCATATGCATCCCGATCACCTGTTCGGTAACGCTGCATTTGAAGGTACCGGAGCAATCATCGTCGGTCATCATAATCTGCCGCGGGCTTTGGAAAGTCGCGGCAGCTATTACTTGCAGAGTTATCACGATGCCATGGGCAGTGATCTCATGGCAGATATCAGAATAGTTCCTCCCGCCAAGATCATAACTGGCGAGGAAGAGCTTGATCTTGGTAATCGCAAACTCAGTTTGAAGGCTTGGAAACCAGCGCATACGGATAATGATCTTTCGGTGTTTGACCAGCAAACCAAGACGTTCTTTACGGGAGATCTGTGTTTTATTGGCCATCTGCCAACGATGGATGGATCTCTGCTTGGATGGATTGCGCAACTGGCGACCCTGAGCGGGATCAAGGCAGAAGTTGCAGTGCCAGGGCATGGGCCAGTATCGTCGCCATGGCCGCGGGCGCTGGAAGCGGAAAGTCGATATTTTGATGTGCTGGCACGCGATATACGCAAAGCCATTGCTGATGGTGTGCCGATGTCAGATGCGGTCAAATCGGCGGGAGAAAGTGAACGTCCAAACTGGAAACTGTTTGATGAGTACAATCAGCGCAATGCTACTGCTGCTTTCGCTGAACTTGAATGGGAATGATCCGGTAATGTTGGCATTTGCCAGATCGTTCGGGAAGATGGTATAGTCTGTACCAGCCGGGCACCGCCAAAGTTATCCTTGGTGGAGGCAGAACACGATGTTTGCAACAATTGAGCTGCGTAACCCGCTGGTTGCCATTGTCCTTTTTGCGTTTTTTGGTTCGGCATTGCCTTTTCCTGTTTGGGCGCAAAATGCCGGCCCTCCCGAAAGCACCACCTGGAACAGCTTGAAGGGCGACGTCTTCGAACAGAAGTCTATTGAGGCTGCGAATGGTATTGTGACAATCGACGCGCCCAAGCGCGCCGAAGATGCGGCAATAGTACCAGTCGACCTGCATTTTAAAACCGACGCCACTTCCGGTCGTATAAAAGCCGTGACCTTGATCGTCGATGAAAACCCATCGCCAGTTGCCGCTGTATTCAAATTCGGTCCTGATGCTGGCGTGACCCATCTGGCTACACGGCTGCGGGTCAATGCTTATTCCTATGTGCGAGCCATCGCGGAGACGGAGGATGGCAAACTTCACATGACCGAAACCTATGTGAAGGCGTCCGGCGGATGCTCCGCTCCTGCCATGAAAAACACTGATGAGGCGCTTGCCAATCTCGGTAAGATGAAACTGCGTGTGTTTCCTGCAAAGACAACGGGTCTGGCATCGATGACCCGTGCAACCGAAATGCAGCTGATGATCCGTCATCCCAACAATTCAGGACTGCAGATGGACCAGGTGACGCGATATTACATACCTGCACACTTCATTCAGGGGCTGACCGTGTCGCAGGGCGACCGGTTGATCATGTCTATGGAAGGAGGGATTTCAATTTCGGAAGATCCGAATTTTCGTTTCGAGTTTGATGCGAAGCCGGGGGAGGATATCAAAGTTGAAGCAGCCGATACTGAGGGCAAGAAATTTCGGGACGAATGGCCGCTCGAATCATCGGGTTTGCAGGAGTCCAAGCCAAGGATTTAGAAACAGCGAATGTCGGCTTCCGCCTGAGCCCTTTTCAGTTCTGTGATGGAGGCTTTGGCCGGAGCGCTTTCGCGAAAGAGCGCACCATTCTCGCCGGGAACCAGTCCCATCGATTTGTAGGTCTCGGCGGCAACATAGTGATCATAGGAAATGACGGAGGCGATAACGTCGATCGAGCAGGAGCATCGTTGGAGCGAATCCCGGTTTTCTCCATTGGCTTTCATGCAGCCGTAAACGTATTCGGCAAGGGTTGACGTGGGATAATCCGTCGCTGATTTTGCCGGCAAAGAATATGCAATTGCTGCGATTGCTAACAGGCATGATTGCAGGGTTTTTGATGCTGACATTGTCATTTTGCCTTCACGCTGGTGAAACGTAAATTTTTCAAATAGATAGCAAATAATAATATTGATTAGTAAGAATTGTCCAGTATTAAAGTATCAAATTATGTTGTTCATGTAGCATTCAGAATAAAATCCAAAAATACGAAATGTGTTGCACCGCAAAATGCATATATTGCAGTGCAGAAAATATAAATTTATAAACATGCTTGCCTAATGCAATTCTTTCTCCTATCGTCATCTTGTTTCCGGCTTCAAGGACGTTACCGTCAAGGGAGTGGTGACAGTCTTCGTAGGCCAAGCGGGGTGGGCAGTAACGGTGCCCTCTGCGCGCCTGGCTTAGGTCGTGACACGCTGCCGGAAATACTTCCCCATTTGCGTGAGCTAATGGCGCGGACCGCTAGAATTAACGGCTCCGTCCGATGGTTCATAAATGTGAACTTAGGGAGGACTCAAAATGCGTGTACACAAGAATTTATTACGATTATTGGCTACTTTTTCTCTATCGCTTTCATTGGCTGGAGGAGCATTAGCCAATGATGATTTGCAAGCTTTGATTTCCAATTCCAAGGACTGGGCAATCCAGACCGGCGAT
>NZ_JBFRDN010000032.1:0-63426 GCF_052113785.1 Phyllobacterium sp. TAF24
ACGCTTGCCTTTGCCACCGGCAATGGCTTCTCGGACGCTTGCCTTTGCCACCGGCAATGGCTTCTCGGTGGCGGGTGTGCCGATTGCCGAGGATACGGCGATGGTTGAAGCTGGCGTTGACGTCAAGCTCAGCCGCCGGGCAACACTGGGTCTCACCTATACGGGCCAGTATGGCTCGGGTCTTACGCAAAATGCCGTCGATGCGAAGCTTGGCGTGAAATTCTGATGCGTTTGCAGAATGTGATCTATGGAGTGGTGGCAAGCTTGCTTGCCACCACTCCGCTTTATGCCCAGACCGAAGCCAAACCGGTTGCCACCCCCTCCTCCCTTTCCGAAACCTACGAGGATTGGAGCGTAAATTGTGCAGTTCAGGAGAGCGGTGCACGTCGTTGTGCCCTGTCACAGCAACAGATGCACAAGGGAGGGCAGCGCGTATTGACAATAGAGTTCGTGCCTGACGGTGATACGGGATTGAAAGGCAACCTTGCCATGCCCTTTGGCCTTTACCTTGAGAAAGGTGTCACGTTCCGCATTGACGACAATCCTGCAGGAAAACCTTCACGATTCCGGACCTGTATTCCCTCAGGCTGCATTGTCCCGCTGACTTTCACCGATGCAACCACCAAAGTCTTGCGTAAGGGAAAAGTCCTGAATCTTGGAGCCTTCGCCAGTGACACCGAAAAGGACGTTACGTTCTCCATATCCCTCAAGGGTTTCGAGCCCGCACTCAACAGAACGATAGAACTTCTGAGGTAACGAACAGAAAAACCTTCCCCCCAAAGCCTATCAACTAACTATGCAGATAAGTCAGGACTTCGAGGGTTCCGCGATAGACCATTTCCAAAGCGACATAAAGAATGATCGCAAGGCCAATGTAAGCAATCCAGCGATATCTCTGCAGCAGGCGCGCAATGAAACTTGCGGCCAGCCCCATAAGGGCAATGGACAATATCAGGCCAAACACCAGAACAGCCAGATGCTCGCGTGCAGCGCCCGCTACCGCCAGCACATTGTCCAGTGACATCGACACATCTGCAATGACAATCTGCCAAGCCGCCTGAGCAAATGTTTTACGCCCGGTCTTTTCACCTGAGGCCGTATCTTCATCCAGTGTACCGTCAATATCCACGTCGTCTGCATTGCCATTGTGCAATTCACGCCACATTTTCCAGCACACCCACAGCAGGAGAATGCCGCCGGCAAGAAGAAGACCAATGATCTGCAGCATCTGGCTGGCGACGGTGGCAAAAAGAATCCGCAGTACCGTGGCAGCAATAATCCCGACAAGAATGGCCTTGTTTCGCTGCTCGCGCGGTAAACCGGCAGCCGCCAGACCAATGACCACCGCATTGTCTCCGGCCAGAACCAGATCCATCATAACAACTTGAAAAAGGGTTGAAAGTGCCTCGGGAGTAAGGAGTTCTGTCATACTGCCATGCCTATCGTTTCTGCGCCTGCGGTTTTTCACACTCAGTCATGCGAATCTCGCAAAATTGAGCGATCCCTGAAACGAGGAGAATCCTATCTCATAGAAATAATCAGGGACACCCCTGATCGATTCAGCATGCATTTGACATGCTTCGGTCAGCCTTTTACGGCTCCGGATGTCAGTCCCGCGACGATCTTCCGCTGGAAGATAAGAACGAGAATGAGCAGGGGTAACGTGACAGTCACAGATGCCGCCATAATTTGCCCGAACGGGTACTCATAACGGCTGCTGCCGGTCAGCAAACCGATGGCAACCGGAACCGTTCTGTTCTCATCAGTCAGGATGAATGTCAGCGCAAACAGGAACTCATTCCAGGCAAGAATGAATGCAAGCAGACCGGTGCTTGCAATGGCCGGACCCATTAGCGGCAACAGGACGTGCGTCAATATCCGCATCCGCGAACATCCATCAATCAACGCAGCCTCTTCAAGCTCAACAGGCAGATCGCGAATGAAACTCGTCAGAACCCAGGTCGAAAAGGGCAGGATCAGCAACAGATAGGAAAAGATGAGAGCCGCAGGTCGATTGTAGAATCCGAGCCAGCCAATGACCTCGAACATGCCGGAAAGAACCACCACTTGTGGAAATACTGAAATCATCAGAACGCAGATGAGAATGATCCGGCTGAGCTTGAAATGCAGACGCCCAAGCGCGTAAGCCGCCAAAAGACTGATAACCAGCGATAAAACGCTGCTGGAAATGGCAATGATCGCCGAATTGACGATCGCACCCATGAAGATGGGATTGTTGAACAGGCTGATATAGTTGCTGAAATCAAGCGACGGCACCAGACTGAAACTATAGAGGCTCTCACGGGTTTTTGTGGAGGAAATGATCGCCCAATAATATGGAAACAGCATATAGATGAGAACGAGCGTGACGCCAGCATAAAGACCGATACGCTTGAGGGCCTTCAATCTGCGATATGTTCTATTCGAGTAACGGTCAGATGTTTGGGTCACTATGCCGTGCTCCGGTCAAGCCGCAACAGGCTGACAATCAGGATGGCAATCAGCCCGACAATCAGAAACACCCATGTCGAAGCCGCAGAACCGACGCCAAGATCCTGAAACCCGATAAGCTGGTCACGCGCATAGATCGACATCGTCATGGCTTTTTCGTTATTGGCGGCGATCACATAGCTCAGATCAAACATGCGCAGTGCATCGAGCGTGCGGAAGAGAACGGCGACACCGATTGCAGGGGCCGCCAATGGCAGGGTTATCGACCATAATCGTTTCCAGGCCGGCACGCCGGACACTTCGGCAGCCTCATAGATTTCCTCCGGGATAAGTTGCAATCCGGCAAGAATGAGAAGCACCATAAACGGTGTCGTAACCCAGATATCGATGAAGATGACTGTACCGAGGATGAGAGATGAATCTGCCGTCCAGGCGATACCTTTGTCCAGAAAGCCCAGCCAGATAAGCGCCTTGTTGATCAGGCCGAATTGATCATTGAGCATCCATTCCCAGATCTTGGCCGACACAACCATCGGCATCGCCCAAGGCACCAGAATGGCGGCGCGCACCAGACCACGTCCAGCAAAGGCGCGGTGCAAGAGAAGCGCGATGCCGAACCCGAGCACCGTTTCGAAGCTGACGGATATCAGTGTGAAGATCATGGTATTCGTCACGGCACCCCAGAAAACCGGATCTTCCATGACGGTTATGAAATTTTGCAGACCAACAAAGCTGTACTCAGACGGATTGTCCAGAAAGGCATTGGTGAAGGAAAAATACACATTGCGTACAAGCGGCCAAACCGCGACAGCCGCCAGTGCCACGAGAAGCGGTAGAAGAAAAAGCCATGCTGTCCTCGTTTCCCGATTGCGCATTGGAATGCCCATCCTCAACTTTGCACAGCCACGACGGGACCGCGTGCCGCTTCAACGTCGACACGTATCCCAGCCTCATTGAAGAGATAAAGATCTTTGATCTGCCAACCCAATCCGACGGCTTGCCCGGGCGCATGTCCCGAAAGAGGCTCCGTCGAACGAATTGTCCACACCAGATCATCAGACAGACGAACATAGGCGATGTGTTCGTAGCCTAGGTCTTCCGCTCTTTCAAAGGTGCCACTAATGGATTGAGCTGTTCCGGCTTCGATAATTTCCAACGCCTCCGGTCGCAGCCCGAGTGTCACAGGCTGAGAATTTCCGGTGCCGCTTGTTGCAAAAACAAAGCCGGAGGGCCCATGCAAAAGACCGGAAGACGTATCAGTATGTACGGGTGCAAAATTCATGCGCGGACTTCCAAGGAAACCGGCAACAAACCGATTTGCGGGGCGGTCATAAAGCTCGCGCGGAGTTCCAACCTGCTCGATACGTCCATGATTGAGAATAACGATCCGGTCGGCCAGTGTCATGGCCTCTGTTTGATCGTGCGTGACATAAATCATCGTGGTGCCGATCTCGGCGTGCAGTTTGGCAATCTCGAACCGCATCTCCATACGCAAATCGGCGTCAAGATTTGACAGTGGCTCGTCGAATAGGAACAGTTGCGGTTGACTGACAAGAGCCCGCCCGATGGCGACACGCTGGCGTTGCCCACCCGAAAGCTGCTTCGGCCGCCGATCCAGGAGATGGCCGATCTTCAACATGTCTGCCACTCTCGTCAGGCGCTGGCGGATTTCAGCCTTGGCCATACGCGCAGTTTCGAGGGCAAAGCTGATGTTTCGCGCCACATTCATATGCGGATAGAGCGCATAGGACTGAAAGACGAAGGCGATACCGCGTTTTGACGCGGGAACATCAGTAACCTGCTCGCCTCCGATAAAAACATCGCCTTTGGAAACAGGCACAAGGCCCGCAATCGCCCGCAACAGGGTCGATTTTCCACAGCCGGAAGGACCAACGAAGACAATAAACTCGCCGTCTTCAATTGTCAGATCGATCGACTGCAAGACATCGAATGCGCCAAAGCTTTTGCTTACTTCCTTCAGAGTGACGGATGCCATTTCACTGTCCCTGGATATTCTTCGGCCACTGTTTGCAATATTTGCCAACCCGCCGGAGAGACAGGCTGGCAATATCTGCGATTCCGAAACTTAGTTGGCCTTCACATCGCGTTTCAGCCGCTTCTCCAGCTGCGCCAGTTCCGCACCAATGTCCCCGGTTCCCGAAATGATATCATGGACCGAGCGGTAGAAAGAACGTGAGACACGATTGTAATCCTTCCCCGTAACCGCCGATGGACGCGCGACAGATTCTTCAAATGCGCTTTTTGCCATTGGGAGGAAAGGAATTTTCGCAAGCACATCCGCATCGCTGTAGAGGGCTTCGACCGTCGGGTTATAGCCGCCCTTTATGGCTCGCATCTTCTGATCTTCCAGACCAACCATATAACGCAAGAGATCAGCGGCCTTTTCCTTCTTCTTCGAATATTTGGAAACGGCAAGATAGGCTGTCCCCAGTGTACCACTGGACTTCTGGCCTTCAGCGCCGACAGGAAGCGCCGACACACCGACCTTGCCTACAAGCTTGCCGCCATCAGCCTGCGACGTACCCCAGACATAGGGCCAGTTTCGATGAAACACCGCATTGCCACTTTCGAAGAGTGCCCGGGAGCTCTCCTCGTCATAGTTGAGGACGCCCTTCGGTGAAATCGTGTCGATCCATCCCCTCGCCCGTGTCAATGCGGCAAGTGTCTGAGGGTTGTTGACCGTAACAACGCCCTTGTCGGAAAGAATTGTTCCGCCACCGCCCGAAGCCATCCATTCCATGGCATCACAGGTAAGCCCTTCATAGCTGCGTCCCTGCCATGAATAGCCCCACATATCGGCATTGCCTGCCTTGCGTTCGCTATCCTGAATTTCCTTGGCAGTTGCTGTCAGCTCATCCCAGGTCTTTGGCGCTTGTTTGCCGTATTTTTCCAGAAGATCCTTCCTGTAAAACATCAATCCGGTATCGATGTAAAAAGGCATGGCAAGCAGCTTGCCATCAATGCGCGCCGCCTCGACAGCAGATGCAAAATGCGCCTTTACTTCGGCTTCTGGAACCAGCTTGCTGATATCTTCGAAATGATCTTTCATCATACCGAGCCAGATGACATCCACATAGAGCAGATCGACATCCGGGGAATTTGAAGCAAACAATTGCTGGTAGATCGGAATGGCATCGTCAAGGTTTTGTGGCGTCCGGTTAATCTTGACTTCATTGCCCGATGACTTTGCCCATTTCTGTGCGCCCTCCTCGCAGAGTTCATAATCGGTCGCTGAGCAGAACATGGAGATTGTTTCAGCTTTTGCGGGTAATGCCGCCGCCATTGCCAAAACTGCGAGACCTGCAAGTGCCTTCAATTTATATTTCATGATCGTTCCCTGCTTTTCTTGTTTATTGAAGCGAATTAGATCGCGGCTCTGCGCCGTCGATATTGGTCGAGATCGGAATGAAAGGGTAAATTGCGGCCGCCATAACCGGTGACTGCCAGCGAGCCGCAAATGACTGCGACTTCGAGCGCCGAATAAAAATCCGGTTCATGCAACATCCCATGCACAAAGCCGGCATTGAAACTATCTCCAGCCCCTGTGGTATCGAATACGTCTACAGCCAGAGCAGGAACATGGTAGATCTGCCCGTTTTCCGAAGCGATTGCACCATCGGCACCGCATTTGATCACCACAGTCGGGCAATACTGCGCGAGAATCTTCAGCGCGGCGTTGATATCGCTCTCACCCGTCAGCGCCTTCGCCTCGCTCTCATTAGGCAGGAACACATCGATCTGCCGAAGGGCTCCAATCAAACCCGGTGCAGACAAATCCATTTCAATGTGCTGACAATCGGAACAGACCTTGATGCCAAGCCGCCGGGCGGCATCCACGAGTGCGAGACGCTCCGGCGCTAGTGAAAAGCCCTGTAAGAGTAGAATTTGAGGCCGTATACGCTCCAGGTCCGCAGGAAGGGGGCTCGGATCGCGATCTTCGCTGTAGCTGATGAAGCCACGGTCATGGGTGAACGAGAAAGCAGAACTGAGACGACGCCACGGTTTCTGGAAATGTATGAAAAGCCCTTCGTCGATACCCTCACGCCGCGCCTCCTCGATAATCATCTGGCTGAACACATCATTGCCGAATGCACACCACCAGCCGGCCTCTGTGCCGAGCCTCGTCAGGGCAAGGGCTGTCGAAAATGCAGCGCCGGGGACCCATTCAAATTCCTTCGCCCAAAGATCAGCACCAATCTTCGGCACGTCAGGCAAACCGCGAAAGATCAGGTCGAAGTAATATTCGCCGACCACCATCACGTCATAGAGCGATTGAGAGGCCTTTGCGGTCACTTCCACTCTCCTGCGTACTGTGCATGCGCGGCGAGATATTCATCCACGAGCGGTACCGCCCGGGAATAGGATAGGACCAGCGGGTGGGCCATCAAGGCTTCTACCGCGACATCGCGACTGCGTTCCCTGATCGCCCGCACCGCAAGACGCTCGTAGCGCTTTACATTCTGAACGAGTTGGAACTGCGCTTCCGGCATTGCCCCCATCTTCACGGGCCTTATTCCATCCTTGTCGACCACACAGCTAACCTCCACCACATCATCCGCACGCAATCCATCGATAGCGCCCTCATTGCGAACGTTCAGCCCGCTATAGCAAGGTTTTCCTGTTTGCAGGGCATCTATGAGATTGAGCGCTACCCCCGCATAACCTTCCCCCTCCTCGCCATGATCCCCCGCTGCAGGAACGTTGGCCAGATGATCGGCTTCTTCCATGGTTGGCGCATCGTCGAGCGCATAATGCATATAGGTGGCGCTGCGCCGGCGTTCATAGGCGTAATAACGTGCCAGCGCCTCATCCGCACTGGTGTCGAGATTGATCGTACCCAGTGTCGCCATCAGTGCCTTATTGAGATCCTTGACCTCTTCACCGCGCGTGCGTTCATCAGAATTCAAGGCCTCCACTGCCTTTTCGGCATAATAGTAATAATAAAGATATTCATTGATCCAGTTGCGCTGATGACGGATCAGTTTTGCATCGAACATGCGCTGCGATGTTGCACTCAAGAAGCTGTCGTCATCGAGAAGCGGCTGCAGCACCTCTTTACCGTTGATTTTGGCGCTGCGTGTGAAGGAAAGATGGTTCAGCCCGGCCACTTCCGCGTGTACATCGTTTTGGGGAACCTTGAACCAGCGCGCCAGCGCTTCCTGGGCACCATTTGCACCATCACAGATGCCGATTGTACGATGATAGCCTTCGTCCTGCAGCGCTTGGGCGACCAGACCAGCGGGATTGGTAAAGTTGAAAAGCCACGCATTCGGGCTGACCTTCTTCAATAGTTCCGCATATTTCAAGATCACGGGGATACTGCGCAAAGCCATGGCAAAGCCGCCGGGCCCTGTGGTTTCCTGCCCGAGTACGCCATGGGACAAGGCAATGCGCTCATCCTTGATGCGGCCCTCTTCGTCGCCCGGTCGCACCGTCGTCACCACATAGCTTGCGCCTTCAAGTGCCCTCTCGGCATCACTTGTCGTGGAAATCTTGACCGGCGACTGGCTGCGGCGCGCAAGTTCCTGACTGATCCGGCCAAACAGTTCGAGCTTCGTTTCGTTGATATCCTGCAGGCAGATTTCCGTCAGGCCGCTTCTTTCCGCACGCCTTAGCGCTGACCCTACAAACAACGGCGCGCGGACACCGCCACCACCAACCAACGCAAGCTTCATCGATTGCTCCAATGCTCCAACTGTGCTATCGGTACTGGTTATAACCAGTTATGTCAATCAATCGAAACCAACAATCTTCGAACTTGGAATTCCAGGCTTCAGGGCGGCATTCACAGGCAAATTTTCCAGCAGCTTGTATTGAATTGGCGAAGGTGCAATCTGAACGATGGATACCGAAATCCAGGAAAGCAAAGAGTTGAGATGGCAATGACAGCGCCGCCCGGTGGCACCTTGATAGATCGCAATCATCCGGAACCGCTTTACGTTCAATTGCGCATCATCCTGAAATCCATGATCGATGCCAGGCAACTGCAACTCAATGACAAACTCCCGTCCGAGCGTGAACTCGTTCAATTGTATGGGGTGAGCCGAATTACCGTGCGACAGGCGATAAAGGACTTGGAGAATCTCGGGTTTCTTCAGACGCGCGCAGGAAAAGGCATTTACGTCACAGAACCAAAGCCCACCTATGAAATCGAGATTGTCCGTAGTTTTACAGAGACCGCTGAAGCAAATAACCGCAAGCCGGGGATGCAATTGCTGACGGGCGCGGTCATTCAGGCCGATCTGGATATTACACGACCGCTTTCTCTGCCCGCCGGCTCGAATGTTGTTTTCATCGAGCGGTTACGCTTTCTGGACGATTTGCCTGTTGTGGTGCAGCGGGACTGGTTTGCCGAAGCGATCGCGCCCGGAATTCTCGATATTGACTGGAACAATGGAAACAGATCGCTCTATGCAGAATTCAACACCCGTTACGGCGTCGTTCCAACGCGGGGTCAATCGACCCTGAGTGCGCGGCTTGCATCCGAACAGGAGGCAAAGCTGTTGCAACTGGATCTCCCAGCGGCGGTCCTTACGCTTGATCAAATCGCCTACGACAATGAATATCGACCGGTTAACGTCAGCTCCATGGCATATCACCCGGTGCGTTATCCGTTGTCGCTGACTCAATCCCGGCGACGGATGTGAGACCCTTATCTGCAAAAGCGCGATGGGCGTGTTAGGCTAAAGCTTACGATATTTGCGGATGTAATCGACCAGTGCCCGAAGTTTCAAAGGTTGCCGCTGTCGCTTGGGATAATAGAGGTAAAAACCCTGAAATGGCGGACCAAAGTCTTCCAGCAAGGGCTTCAACTCTCCTCGAGCGATATATGGCTGGAACGTCTCCGTCATGCCGAAGGTGATACCCGCGCCAGCACATGCCATGCGGATCATTACTCCCATATCGTTGGTGGTTATTGCAGGATCAACTGCAACATCAAAATCACGGCCATTCTCCGCAAACTCCCAGCGATAGGGTGCTGCATCAGGGCGCGGCCGCCATCCAATACATATATGGGAGGAAAGATCGCGCGGGTGCTCCGGACTGCCACGGCGTGTCAGATATTCGCGAGATGCAACTGCACACTGCTTCTGTTCCGATGAAACAGGCACTGCAATCATATCCTGCTCGATAACTTCACCGAGCCGGACACCCGCATCAAAACCCGCTTCAACAATGTCGAATTCATCATCAGTGATCGTGATGTCTAATCTTACGTCCGGATAGGCTTCCAGAAATCCAGCGAGAAGTGGGCCAGACAAAAAATTCTCTGCGATGGAGGATGCGGTGATCCTCAACATTCCACTCGGGCGGCTCTGCATCTCGCGTAGGGCCTGCAAGGCGCTGCCGACCTGCGTCACCGAAGGTCGAACCGTCTCGTAGAATATTTCACCCGCTTCGGTCAGGCGAACACTGCGGGTCGTGCGCTGAACCAGAGCCACTCCCACCCTATCTTCGAGACGCTGCAGCGCTTGGCTCACCGCTGATCGCGTAACGCCGAGCCTCTCGCCCGCAATGCGAAAATTCCGCGCTTCGGCCACTGCGAGAAATACCGAAATACCTTCGAGATCATCCATCATTGGTTATATTTACTAACCAAACTCTTCTGGATTAGCAACTCGATCTCACCAGAGGGGAGCGGTATTTCATATTTATCAGCAACGGGAGACGCGGAGCCACCTCGATCCCGTGATCCCAACCACAGGAGCATAACAATGGTTGCACAGCCTTCCACCAATGCAGCGCTCGGTCTCCTGGTCGCTTTAATAACGATTGGTGCGGTCGTCATGCCCGCATCGGGAGAAACCACGAGCAAAGCGCTACCGAGACATCAACAGACAAGCGAGAAGACAATGCCAGAACACCCTTATGTTGGACTATGGATCACTGATGACGGTCATGTACGCCACGAGCTTCTGCCGAATGGACGCTATGACGAAGCGCGGGGTGGCCGGGAAAGTGCCTATCAGGGCCGTTACGAAGTATCCAGCAATCACATTGAGTATTGGGACGATACCGGCTTTACCGCCGATGGTGACTTCGTTGATGCCAACACCCTCCAGCATGGCGGCATGATCCTCCACCGCAAATGACGCAAGCCACAACCTCAAGCAATCCAAAATAAGTGGAGTATAAAATGTCGAATATTAAAGGAAAAGTTGTTGCCATAACCGGGGCAAGCAGCGGCATCGGCGAAGCCACCGCAAAGATACTCGCGGCGGCGGGTGCTCATGTCGTCATCGGCGCTCGTCGTGTTGATCGCCTGCAGCAGCTTGCCAGAGAAATCTCCGAAGCTGGAGGGACAGTTCGCACAAGACGGCTGGATGTTACCGATCAATCAGATGTGCAGGGCTTTGTGGATTTCGCCAAATCGGAGTTTGGCCGGTTGGACGTTGTTATCAACAATGCGGGTGTTATGCCCCTCTCCCCACTTGAAGCACTCAAGGTCAATGAGTGGGACCAGATGATCGATGTTAACATCAAAGGCGTGCTGTACGGGATAGCGGCCGCTTTACCCCATATGAAAAGGCAAGGCTCTGGCCATGTTATCAACGTCGCTTCCATCGGCGGTCACAGTGTATCTCCAACAGCGGCAGTCTATTGCGCGACCAAATTCGCAGTCCGCGCGATCTCTGATGGGCTGCGACAGGAAACGGATCAATTGCGGGTAACGATCATCTCGCCGGGCACGACGACATCGGAACTTGCCGACAACATCAGCGATCCTTTGGCCCGCGACGCCATGAAAGCCTGGCGCGCAATTACGATCAGCTCCGAGGCCGTTGCTAACGCTATCCTCTATGCGATCAGTCAGCCGGAAGACGTTGATGTGAGTGAAATCATTATCCGGCCAACAGCCAGTCCCCATTGAGTATAAGCAATAATCAGATGGATTGAATCGCCAGATGCGGCTCGATCCATCGATTTTGTTCGGCAAGCTTACCAATAGCGGCATAATAAACGACGATTTCTGTACGGCGCGTCATTTGGAATTGATCTCCTTTGTCGCAAGCAGAGCTTCGGCTCTTGCGGTCAAGGGACACCCTTTGCCTTTCAATATTGCGAGAGCTTCCATGGCATTTCGGCGGCTGGCTGTATTGGCAGCAAATGTACGGATGGATGCCCGAAACTCAAAAACAATATTCACTGTGCCGATGGTGGTGCGCAGATCCACAGCAGACACGTCCGTGTAAGGCTGCCGCTTCAGACGGATCACCCTGTATTCCAGATCGCTCTCATGCAATACCAGCAAGGGTGCAATGGACGAACTGGTCCTGGCGATCCAGACTACATATTTCCATCCACCAAAGGCAGCGACCAGAGGCACATTTATCCCGCCATCCGGCAGCTTCGTGAGACCCTCACGTTCCACTTGCCGTTGCTTGGCGCGAAACATTGTGATTATGAGCCAGAAAGTCAGACCGACACCACAAGCGACCAGACAAAAAAACACAACAAACAAATAGGGTTGGGCATTCATTTATTCGTCCTGCCCTTTCGCACCAAAGATCACGCTCGATACTATGTATCATAAAGCGATTCAGCTTTGGCACTGCAAGTCCTTGGAGTTTGTTTGGGAATGAAATGATTACCAAAAATGAACTGGGATCGAACAACCGTCAGCAAATCTCATGCAAATTATGCGCGACTGTCGAATCCCGCAAGGACTGCCTTTGCCGCAGCTGCCGATCTTGAACTTACACTTAGAACACGCAAGAGAGCGGAAACATGGATACTGACGGTATAAGGCGAAATATCGAGTTTCCGGGCAATTTCCTTGTTGGTCTTTCCTTCGGTGATCAAGCGTAAAACCTCGCGTTGCCGCGCCGTCAGGAAAGAGATGTCGGTCCGGCGGCCAGCGGGAGGCGGCATTACTGATGACGACCGCTTGATAACAAACTCACCATCTTCAATGCTGCGTATGGCGGCACTCACTTCGTCAGGCATAACAGCTTTGTTGATAAAGCCATTCGCACCCATACCCGCAATCCGATCAATTGTGGCCGCATCATCCAGCATTGACAGAATGATGATGGAGGAATGTTTGAATTCCTGCCGCAGCTCTGCGATTGATCTGGTTGGGTCAAGACCGGGAAAAACCCAATCAAGAATAAATGTGCGTGGCGCCGGTCCGGTGCGTGCCAGTGCAAGCATCTCCTCCATGGTTCCCGCTTCCTGTATCTCGGCAAATGGATACAGACGCTGAACAATCCGGCGCAATCCTTCGCGGAACAAGGGATGATCGTCAGCTATGATCGTTCGGTTTTTTTCTGATCGGTCCGTCACATTTATTCCACAAGCAATGAAGCTTCGACCAAGAGCGGGGGATGCCCTTCGTATTGGCTCCGGCGAGCACCTATCTGCGGCGCTATAGCAAACCCAAAACCGGTAAGAATTCAGCTTTCTACGAATGGCGACACCACCGGACGAAGCGCGCGGCTTTTCTACGAACGGCTGATTTTGATCGACGAGCGGTTCTCGACAGAAAGGACGCGTTGGAAGATAAAGACATATGGAACAGGCGAACAGTGCGACATTGCCAAATGGCAGCTATTACAGCGACACCGTACGCCGTGCCACGCTTTGGTTGGGCATTTGCTATTGGGCAACCGAATTTATCATCAGCAGCATCATGTGGGGAATTCTCGGCGTAGATCCAATGGAGGCCGCTCCGGGTAAATTCGTTTTAATGCTGTATGGAATCGGCATGACGCTGGCGATTTCATTTGTCATCTACAAGCTACACAATGTGCATCTGGCAGTTAAAATAGTGACCTGTTTTGCACTGGCTCTGGTTGCAGCGGCAATCGGCGCAGTTGTTGATTTCATTATATATTTGGTGTGTATTCTGCCTCAGGTGGCGGTGTTCAACTGGACCAATTTTGGCTATACACTTGTTTATGGCATGTCCCTTTTTCTGGGATGGTCCTGCCTCTTCGTTGCTCTACTCTACAGCTTTGAGATACGCGAGAATGAACGGCGGCTGGCGGCATCGCGTGAAGAGGCCCTGTCAGCTCAAATGCGTGCTCTTCGCTATCAGGTGAATCCGCATTTCCTTTTCAACACGTTGAATTCTATCGCGGGTCTGGTTGAGGAAGGAAACAACGTTGGAGCAGGTCGCATGGTCTTGTCGCTCTCTTCATTTTTACGCACCACGCTCGAACTTGACCCCCTTAACGATGTGAGGCTGGCGGAAGAACTGACATTGCAAACCGGATATCTCAACATCGAAGGGGAACGCTTCTCAGACCGCATGAAAGTGCGTGTCGATGTGGCACAAGAACTGGAGAACGCCCTTGTGCCAAGCCTCATTCTCCAACCGCTTATCGAAAATGCCGTCAAGCATGGGGTCAGTGACAAGCCCGGCATGGTCGAGATTCTGATCAGCGCTGGTCGTGTCGGTGAGGTCTTGAACCTTTCGGTCGAAAATGATGTTTCAGAGACCCCAAGGCAGAGCCGTATGCAAGGTATGGGGATCGGATTGAAAAATGTGGCCCATCGCATTGAAACACGCTTTCCGGGCGCGGGTTCGTGCGTCGCAGGATATGTGGCGCCAAGCCGGTTCAGGGCCTCCTTGACCATGCCTTTGAGGCTCGCATGAAAGAGCTTTCCGTCCTGATTGTAGATGATGAACCTTTGGCGCGCCGACGACTGATGCGCATGCTGGAGACGATCCAGGGGTTCCGGAAAATAGGTGAGGCTGGCGACGTTCGTCAGGCCTATGAGCGTGCCGCCGAATTATCACCGGATATTATGCTGCTTGATATTCAGATGCCAGGCGGCAGCGGCTTTGATGTGCTAGAACAATTGGGAACAAACGTGCCTGTTGTGATCTTCGTGACAGCGTTTGATCACCATGCTCTTCGGGCTTTTGATGCATGCGCCGTCGACTATGTCACCAAACCCATTGAGCCTTCCCGATTGCATTCCGCTTTGGTCCGTGCCCGCTTGGCTGTCGAAGCACGCAGCAGCGTGGAACATGTCGAAGAGCTGCAGGAAACTATTGCGGCGTTACGACAAGCTTTGCGTAAGGACGAACCGCGAAATACTGATCTTTGGATCAAGCATCACGGCGATTCCATCCGGCTTCCGCTGGAGAAGATAAACTGGATAGAAGCGGAACGCGATTATGTCCGCATCCACACCAGCGACAGGCATTTTCTTCACCACGAAAGCCTTGCGTCCATGGAACGGCGGCTTGATATCTCCGAGTTTATTCGAATCCACCGGAGCGCAATTGTTCGCCGGAGCTGCATTGCCAAATTGAAACAGGCACCTTTTTCAGCGTTGATTGCAGTTCTGGCCGACGGCAGTGAAATCCGCGTCGGCCGGACTTATTCAAAAACGGTACGTGTATTTACCGGTGCGTGATCATACGATCATGCGGCATCAAATGCCGGTTTGTTTTTCGCTGGCAATGCCGGGAATGCAAGTGCGATAGCGGCAGCTCCCAGTCCAACCAGTGCCGAGCCAATGAAAAGCCAGGAATAATTGTTGAAGTTGTCGAATATCCAGCCGCCGATAAGTGGTCCAAATGCCATGCCGATGCTTGAGAGCATCGTCGCAGCGCCGAAGACCGTCCCAATGATACGCGGGCCGAAATATTCCCGGGCAAGTACGGCATAGAGCGGCATCACGCCGCCATAGGCGCTGCCGAAAATCACTGCGAGCGCATAGAATTCACCCAGCTGACTGACAAAGAGATATGCGGCCAGCACAATGGCCTGCACCAGCAGTCCGGCAATCAGGACAGGCTTCACCCCGATCCGGTCGGCCAGTCCGCCATAAAGGAGACGACCGCCAAGGCCGGCCAATCCTTCCACACTATAGATACTGACCGCCGCCATCGGTGCGATACCGCAGATAGTGGCATAATTCACCATGTGAAAGATCGGCCCTGAATGGGCAGCGCAGCAAGCAAAGAAAGTAAAGCCGAGCACAAGAAACTGTGGCGACTTGAATACTTTTGACAGTGATGGGGCAGCACTCTGAGCAGATAAAGTGGTATTGGATTCGCTGGGCTCGACCGGTGCCCGGCGGACGAGCAACGCTGCTGGCAAGAGCAGAACCCAGGCTGAAATACCGATAATCAGCATGGCAGTTCGCCAATCATAGGCTGTAATGAGCCAGCGCGCGAACGGCGATATGGTCATTGGCGCAACACCCATACCTGCAGAGACCAGCGAGACGGCAAGGCTTCTATTCGTATCAAACCATGCGGTCGTGGCTGCAATCATTGGTGCAAAAAATGTGCTGGCGGCGAGACCAACGAGAATGCCGTAGGTCAGCTGAAACTGGAGAAGCGACCCCGCACGGCTTGCAAGCACAAGCGCCAGCCCCAGAAGTACAGCCCCGATGAGGACAACAATGCGCGGACCAAAGCGATCACTTGCTGCACCCCACAAGAAACCGCCAATTCCCATGACGATGAAATTGAGTGTCATCGCGGTGGAAATACCGACATGCGACCAGCCGGTATCCGATGCGATGGGTTCCTGAAAAATTGCCAGCGAGAACATTGCTCCGAGAGCAACGCATGTCATCAATGCGCCTGAAGCGACGATGACCCAACGATAGGAAGTATTCATGTTCATGTAACTCCTCATTGCGATCAAGAGAAGCGCCATGGATTTGATGGACTATGCGCTCCTTAAAGCCAAGGACGTTTGAACTGACGAGATTTCGACAATGATACTGCAATTTTTTGCAAAGGCAGCAAATATAACATTTGGTTGTTCATAGGTGTCGGCGGAAAGCACCAACCCCAAGCCCGCAGATGCGACCTCGGGGTTGTGTTATGAACACTGCCGTTACTTCAGAAACAATCCGACGCCCGGCGCCAGTGGCAGACCGACCTCGATCCAGAATACAAGGAAGGCTGTCCATGCAACGAGAAAGCCGACCGAGATCGGCAGTGTCATTGCCGCAAGAGTCCCGATGCCAGCCTCCTTCCGGTAACGCTGCAAAAAGGCGAGACACACGGCAAAATAAGGGCTCATTGGCGAGATCACATTGGTAGCCGAATCCGAGATACGGAAGGCTGCCTGCACCAGTGCCGGCTCCATTCCCACAAGCATCATCATAGGCACGAAGATCGGCGCCATGAGTGACCACTGGGCCGAACCTGACGTAATAAAGATGCTCATGACTGTCGCCAGCAGGATGAAGGCAAGGACAAGCGGCGTGCCGCCAAACCCGCTGGCATCCAGCAAATGCGAGCCGCTGATCGCAATCCACTCGCCAAGATTGGTCCATTTGAACCATGCCAGGAACTGCGAGATAGCAAAGAAGAGTACCAATGTCGGCGCCAGTTCCTTCACCGCGTCAACCATGTACCCGACACCATCCCGGGCACTTTTGATCTTGCCGACAGCCACGCCATAAATCCAACCAAGCAACAGAAAGAACACCGCAAGGATGGCCACGACACTTTCGATCAATGGCGAAGGTACAAACCCACCCGTTTCATTGCGCAATGGTGATCCGGCAGGCAGGATTGCTGCCAGGATAACCACAGCAAAAGCCAAAGCCGCCCAACCGGCACGTTTCAGGCCTTGCATTTCCAACGCGCCGATTGGTTGAAGATCCAACGCAACATCGCCCGTATATTTACCGGCCATCGGCTCAACAATACGCTCGATGACGAATGTTCCGACAACCGACAGGAGCAATGCAGAACAAGCGATGAAGTAGTAATTATCCAGCGGTGAGACATAGGCCTTCGGGTCAATTGTATGAGCCGCGCTGGTGGTGATGCCGGAAAGGATGACATCCACCGGAGTGATCAACAGGCTGGCATCATAACCGGCACCCACAGCGACATAACCCGTGACCGCGCCGACCAGTGGATTTCGGCCAACCGCCTGAAAGATCATCGCTGAAAGCGGGATCAGGACGATATAGGCAGCATCGGAAGCTACGTGGCTGCACATCCCCACCAGAAAGATGACGAAGGTTGTCAGATGCTTCGGCGCCTTCATGACGCTGACCTGCATCAAGCTGGCGATCAAGCCCGCACGATCAGCAACACCAATAGCCAGCATGATGACAAGGACCACACCAAGCGGCGGAAAGTTGATATAATTTTTGGCTAGTGACGTCAGAGCAAAGACAAGTCCATCGCCTGATATCAGGCTCTGAACGTAGATTTCCTTACCGGTTTTCGGATTGACCCCGGCTGCACCATTGAGTGCCATCAGCCAGGACACGATGGCGACAACCAGACACAGTATCAGAAACAGAATGAAGGGATGGGGAAGCCGGTTTCCGGCGCGTTCAATTACATTAAGCAAACGTTGCATGGACCTGGGTATCCTTAAAACGACACGTTGGAAACAGCTTGACCCGAACTGGCGAGACGGCGCTCGGCGATAGCGAGAAACATTCCCGCAGCAACCGGCAAAATCTCATCGCGATAGTTGTAAAGCGGGTGATGCAGATAGGCACCGTCCTCACCATTGCCGACAAAGAAAAAGCAGCCAGGCACACGCTCCAGATAGAAGGCGAAGTCCTCGGCGCCCATCGTCGGCAATGTATCAATCCGGCCTGCCTTATCAGGACCATAGGTTGCGATCGCCGTGGCAACGGTGAAGTCGGTCTCATCAGCGTCATTGACCACAGGCGGAATGCGCATCTGCTGTTCGACCGTTGCAACGGCACCGTGTGCGTCGCAAATCTGTGTCACGACGTGGCGCAACTCCCGGTCGATGAGTTCATAAGCGGCGGGCGAACCATCTCGGGTATTGATTGATAGCTTTACCGCAACCGGAATGATGTTGTGGCTATTGCCGCCGTGGAACTGGGTAACGGTAACAACGCCGGATTCCAACGGTGACAGACGCCGGGAAATGACACTCTGCAGCCCTTGCACCACCGCGGTGCCAACGAAGATCGGATCAACCGCCAGATCCGGCCGTGAGGCATGGCCCCCCTTGCCGGAAATCGCCACATCGTACAGCGTGCTACCGCCCATGGCAGGGCCTGTTTTGGCAAACACACGGCCGAGCGGATATCCCGGACGGTTATGGTAGCCGTAAATGGCGTCGACACCTTTCAGCGCCCCGGCCTCAATCATGCGAGCAGCGCCAAGGCCACCCTCTTCAGCTGGCTGAAACAGCAGCTTGATTTTACCGCTCAGGCGATCATGTAGTCCGGCAAGTCCGGTGGCTGCCAGCAAAAGCGATGCGGTGTGCCCATCGTGCCCGCAGGCGTGCATCTTTCCCGGATTGCGCGAGGCATAAGCCAGACCAGTCTCTTCAATAATGGGCAATGCATCCATGTCGGCGCGAAATGCAATGGTCAGACCGGGACGACCCGTATCGAGGATTGCAACCACCCCGGTTTCCGCAAGACCGGTGGAAACATCATAGCCCAACCCACACAGACGTGACGCCACCAGCTCAGCAGTTGCGTGTTCTTCGTATTTGAGTTCGGGATTAGCATGCAAATGCTGACGTGTCGCTATTGCCTCTGCAATAGCCTCGGCCGAAAAGACGGTCATGGACCCCTCCTGTTTTCAATTGATAGTTCCCTGCCGGATGCATGCAGCTCCGGTTTTTTTCGTTGATACCAACAGCATTTTGATGCCACAATCGCTTTAATTCGCATAAATCATTGCCGAAACGGCAAGGCAAAAGGTTCTCATGCAAAGCACTGGACTGCGTTATTTTCTGGAGGTTGCCCGATCGGGATCTATCGCCGACGCATCGGCTCGCCTGAACGTTGCCGGATCAGCTATCAGCAGGCAAATTGCCAAGCTGGAACGTGAGCTGGGTGTCGAACTGTTCGAGCGTCGGCCAAGAGGAATGGTGCCAAGCGCAGCAGGGGAAGTGCTGGCCGCCCATGCGCGCAGAACAACACTGGATGCAGAACGGGTGATCGCGGATATCCGCGATCTGCAGGGACCGCATCGGGGCTTTGTACGTCTTGCGAGCTATGAGGGTTTTGCAGTCGATATTTTGCCCGAAGCTATGGCCAGATTCCGGCGAGACTATCCAAGCGTGCGTTTTCATCTTTGGGTTGGCAATTCCATCGAGATTGCGCGCCTCATCCATGATGGTGAGGCTGATATTGGCATGACGTTCAACTACGCCCCGCCGCGTGGTGTTAAGATCGAGCAGATCATCCGCCGGCCAATGCATGCACTCATCCCGCGTAATCATCCGCTGGCCGAACGCCAGAGCATTACAATGGCCGATACCCTCCCCTATCCTGTCGCTCTGCCTGACAAGGACAGAACGCAACGTCATCTGATCGATACGGCCTTTGCCATGCAGGGGCTCACGATTAATCCCGTGCTATCGACCAATTCCATTTCTGCGCTGCGGCGTTTTGCGGACACTGAAGGTTGCATCCACTTTAGCAGCGCCCTACGCATCCCCGGCAGGATAGCAATTGGAGAATACGTCGCTATCCCCGTTTCAGACGATGTTATGACCGATAGTGTTCTGCAAATTTTGACCATGGAGGGGCGCACATTGCCTGTTGTTGTTCAGGCTTTCCTCAATGACTTGCTCGCAGAGATATCAATCGTTCCTGAGGAATGATCAGAAGTGCCTCTTCACGTTTCAAGTCATGAACTTTGGCAGCGCCGCCGCCAGTGCATCAACAGCCAGACGGATCTTCAATGGCAAGTGCGGTGTCTGTAACCATAGCGCGTAGACATCGTAAGGAAATTCCGGCTTATCCGGCAGGAGCTGGACAAGCGCACCCGCTTGAATACGTTCGCGAACGAGCCAATATGGAAGCCAGGCAAGCCCCATGCCGGTGGTCGCGGCGTCAGCGATTGCGTCGAGGTCATCGAGCCTTAACCGGCCAACTGGCATGATCTCTACAGGAGGTTGATCCTTTTGGGGAAATAGCCAGGGCCGAACACGTCCGGACCGGTGGTAAATGATGGTTTGATGTCTGCTGAGTTCATCTATCTGCCGCGGCTCGCCCTGCCGCTCAATATAGGAGGGTGACGCACAGACGACCATACGTTGACGTGCAACGCGGCGGGCAATCACACCGGCCTTATCCTCCAGATCGCCGGTTCGAATGGCAAGGTCATAGTTATCGTCCGCAAGATCGGCAAAACGATCATTCAACGACAGATCAAGTTCCAGCGATGGATATTGTTGCACGAGCTCAAGCAAAACAGGGGCAACGCAGCACCGTCCGAAGTGCACAGGCATGGTGACACGCAGCTTCCCGTGGGGCTGAGACAGTTGATCGGCTGCAAGTGCATCTGCTGCCTCGGTCTCGGCCAGAATCACCCGGCAGCGCTCATAATAGGCGCGCCCGAAATCTGTAAGACTTTGGCGACGCGTGGTGCGATTGATGAGACGTACGCCAAGCCGCTCTTCAAGAAATCTTATATGTTTGCCCACCATCGGGCCAGAGAGTTCAAGCGCGTCAGCGGCAGCCGCAAATGATCCCAGATCAATGGCTTTGACGAAGACAGCCATGCTTGTAAGGCGATCCATATTCAAAACTCCTGGTTTCTACTGTTCTTCCTCTCGTCCTATTTATCCACTCTACAGCCACTGGCATAGCTTATTCAGTTCAATTGTTTTGGAGTTATAGCTATGGCGCGCGTTGTTCGCTTTCACGAGCATGGTGGCCCTGAAGTCCTGCGTATCGAAGATATCAATATTCCGAAGCCTGACCGGGGCGAGGTTCGCATCCATGTCAAGGCGCTGGGTCTCAACCGGGCCGAAGCACTCTTGCGTTCCGGGAATTATATCGAAACACCTACCTTCCCATCCGGACTGGGTCTGGAAGCGGCTGGTATCGTCGAAACGGTCGGCGAAGGCGTACGGAATCTCGTGGCCGGCGACGCGGTCAGCATCGTGCCACCAGTATCGATGGTCCGCTGGCYAGCCTACGGCGAACTTGTCACATTTCCTGCTGCGTTTGTCGTCAAGCACCCACCGTCCCTTAGCTGGGAAGCTGCCGCAGCCATATGGATGCAATATCTCACGGCTTACGGCGCCCTGATAGACATCGCCAAACTGCACCGGGACGATTTTGTTGTCATTACAGCTGCATCAAGCAGTGTCGGCCTTGCGGCCATCCAGATCGCCAACATGGTTGGTGCCACCCCGATCGCAGTCACGCGGACCTCCGGTAAGAAGAAAGCCTTGCTCAACCATGGCGCTGCGCATGTTATCGCGTCAGCTGAAGAAGATCTGGAAACAAGGCTGAAGGACATTACCGGCCCGGATGGGGTGCGGGTCGTACTCGATCCGATCGGTGGCCCAATATTCGAGCCTCTCACTGCCGCAATGTCGCGCGGGGGCATTCTCATTGAATATGGCGGCTTAAGCCCTGATCCGACGCCTTTTCCACTGTTTGCCGTGCTGAGCAAGGTGCTGACGCTTCGCGGCTATCTGGTTCATGAGGTTATTAGCGACCCTGCACGGCTGGAAGCCGCCAAGGCGTTCATCCTTGATGGGCTGATGTCGGGGGCGCTCAAACCTGTAATCGCCAAAACATTTCCATTCGACCAAATTGTCGAGGCGCATCGGTTTCTCGAGTCGAATGAGCAATTCGGCAAGATTGTCGTGACAGTTTGAACGGCTACGCTTTATGCCGATTCAATCGCTATTTTGCGAGCACCGAAACACGATCCTGCGCTTCAGCAAACCCGTTCAGTGATACGTTGAGGACGACTGGCTTATTATCGGCACTTGCAACCGCGTTTACTTTCAGGACTTTGCCTTTTCGTATGCCGGCCAATTTTTCAACACTGAAAGACAGAGGAACGACACATCCAACAGGAAAACATGTCCTGAACGGCATAGTTGTATCTGGCTTACCCTCATCCACCTGCAATGTTGCACCCGAAGCCAGCGCGAGACCGAAAGGCAATACAAGATTGCCAGTAACGCTTTTGGCATCATTCGTCGTCAATTCGATACTCAGAATGACCTGACCATTTTGCTGGGTTTGTTGCTGCGAGAACGAACAACTTTTTCCAGCCTGCTGCTGAACGCAGGAAACCCGCCAATCCTGATACGTCTCCTGAATGGAAGAAGCTCCTCCAGGAAGCGTTGAGGGCGCTGGTGCTTGAGCAAAGCTCTGGGTAGACATGAGGAATGGGATTACAAATACGAAACCGAAACGCCACATCATACTGTTACCACCTGACCCCATTTGCTGAATGCTCATTACTGTCTTGATTATAGCCATGGCCCGAAACAATGCCATCCCGGAATCGCTCATACTATAGTCGCCCACCATCCCAAAAAAGAGCCGGACCAAATGGCCCGGCTAAGTTGTGAAGGCCAAAGCCTTCCCTTGGGGTGGGTGTCAGCACAATTGGAGTAAATTGCGCCAACGTTTTCGATGTAATCCCGCTGTCTGACACATGCAACAAGAATGTCAGCCAAACTGCCATATTAGAAATTATGAATGCGTACGCGATTGCATCCCTTGTTAGAGATTATCCCGGAAGAAACTCCCAACTTTGGTCTCAACTTCCTGATGAACCGCTGCACGATCAATACCTTTTGCATCCTCGCATATGTCAGAAGCTTCGGCCTTCAAAGCAGGCGGACAGACGTCTGTGAAAACGAAATGTCCCCCAGCCACATATTGAAGTGGCGGCGAAACGGGCAAATTTTTCACAAGCGCGCGCGTATTCTCTTCACCCAGCTTGCTCTGCCTTGGCCGGAACAGAAAAACCGGTGCGCTCACGTTTTTCAAGCCCTCTCGATTAAACGGGATACTGAACGGATCGAGCAAGACGAGCGCCTTCAAGGCAATGTTTGATGCCGGTTGTCGCGTCTCTTGGAGGGAAGTTTTGCCCTTATCGCCGCCGGGACCAGCATTGCATGACTGAACATCATCCGGATGCGCAGCACAATAACTGGCAAGCTGCTTGAAGTCAGGCACGCCACCCGCAAGGCCAAGCGAGACCGCACCGCCAAGTGAGAACCCAAGCATGCCGACCTTGTCTGACGCGGCGTGCGCATGGAACCGGGGATCAGCCAGTACAGTGTTAAACGCTTTGTCGACCTGAACCATCCGACCAGAAAGATCGGTTTTGCCATGCATCGGTGCGACAACGATAAACCCCTGACGTGCAAGGGATATTGAAAGATCACGCAGAGTGAGCGGACTGCCCCCGGTCTTGCCTCCCCCATGCGAGATTAAAACGATGGGAAAAGGCCCGGCGGCAATTGGTGCATCGCGGCTTGCCGCAATCGGAAACAGGCCGATCTGCCACGCCACTTCCTCAGCCTGAGTTGGATACCAGACCAAAGTATCGAAAGGTGTGCTTGCTGAAACCGTAATCCTGGCAATACCGGCGCGAAACGGCGCGGCCTTCGCCCAAACCGTCGATATGGAACACGTGGCCAAAATAGTGAAGGCCAGAAAGAGTGCACGCATAGTCGCTCCTAATCGTGGAGTCCCACTGAGCCCGTCGAATGGGTGAGACGAGAAGGCGTCAAACGATGCAGAAGCAGCATTTGTTCACTCGCGTTGTTTTTAACACCAACTCCGAAGGACGCCAAGTAGTCGAAGCCACCCTGTTGATCGAGACAGACCAAGCATTGGAAAATATCTGGTCAGCCGATCGCTTTGCAGTCATTGTAAGGTAAGATTCATTGAATTGTTCTCGCGACTGATCATCCGATATAGCGTTAATGAGGTAAGTTGAATGCTTCGTCCCATTGTTATCTGCATCTGTCTGCTTCTCGCAAACCTGCCCTCCGCCTTCGCCAAAGACATGCTGCCGGTTTCCCGATTAGATACCATCCTTGAAACGGGCGTTCTGAAGGTTGGCTCTACCGGCGATTACAAACCATTCAGCTTCAAGGACCCCACGAGTGGTGCATTTTCCGGCTTCGACATCGATCAGGCAGAGAGCCTAGCCAGTGCACTGGGTGTAAAACTGGAAATCGTACCGACGTCTTGGCCGCAGATGTTGCAGGACTTCGAGGCGGGAAAATTTGATGTCGCTATGGGCGGCGTGTCGATCACATTCGACCGGCAGAAGAAGGGTCTGTTCTCCATTCCCTATATGCGTGAGGGGAAGACACCGATTGCCCGCTGCACCGACAAGGATAAATTCAAGACATTGGCCGATATCGACAAGCCGGAAACAACGGTTATTGCCAATCCGGGTGGGACCAATGAGAAATTTGCCCGTGCCAGTCTGAAACAAGCAAAGATTGTCATTTTTCCTGACAATACGAAGATATTTGACGAAGTCGCTGCAGGCAGGGCGGACCTCATGATGACCGATGCTTCGGAAACCCGTTATCAGGAAAAACTGCATTCGGGCGTTCTGTGTGCAATACATCCTGATGAACCTTTCAATTTTGCCGAGAAGGCGTATTGGGTACAACGCGATATCGGTCTCAAGGCCTTTGTCGATCAGTGGCTGCATCAATCCATTGAAACCGGCGCCTATAATGAGATCTACAACAAATGGTTCAAATGAAATGTAGCCTGACGCGTAGTGCAATTCGGATGACCATCGCAAACGAAATTGTCAGCGAAACTTTGCCCGCATCGCATCAATCCCCGGAATTTTTGCCATCAGTGGCCGGTGTTTCTCTTCAAAGTTCTGGACGAGCGAACGCTGCGTTTTTCCAACGAGAATGGTGAAAATATAGGATGCATGGCCCGGCGACGTCGCCGTCGGATGATAGCCGGTTGAAAAGGCAAATGTATCGCCGTGACGGGTGACGTGAGCATGGGGCTCCTGCCCCTCTTCATACCAAAGCTGAGTACCAAATCCCGTCGGCGGGTCAAACCGCCAGTGATAAAGTTCCTCGTGAGCAGTCTCGCCGGGTTGGTCTGTGTCGTGCTTGTGCGGCGGATAACCGGACCAGCACCCTTCATCGGCATAAAGCTCGCTGACGAGCAAACGCCCTACCCGATCAGCCTGTTTATTGCCGAGAATGTGGAAGATACGACGGCGGGATTTTGTCTCGTTTGAGCCGACATCAACCATATCGACGTCATCAGGCACAATGCGAAATGGTTCCATTGGCTTGTCCCAGCGCCCGCCCGCAACGGCAACTTCGCAATCATCAAGCGCTATGATGGTAACGGTGGCATCGGGGCCCGCATAAACAGAATCCGCCAATCCGCCCCACACGCCTGCACGTCCACCAACTGCCTCAAACTTCGTTGCATCAATCTTGATATCACAGCGACCCGACAGCGGAACAACCGCCGTTTCGAAACCCCGCAAACGATAGGTATGGGAATTCCCGGCCGCAAGTTTGACGAGATTAAAATGAATGAGTTTTGCTGCCTCGTCACCTTCAACTATAGGCGTGTTGCCATTGTCGTGAGACCGGATCATTCGCGAAGACATACTCAATTTCCCCTGCTGCCAAGCACCTGTAGAAGCGCTGCAATATATCCGTAGCTGAACGCAAAGGCGGTATTCTCAGGATCGCGACCGGATAGTTGAGGCACATGATCAGGCATGATCATGTATTGATAACCGACCTCCGCATAGGTCTGCAGCGATTTCCACATATTCATATCACCCTCCTCGGGGAAAGTTTCCATGAACGAAAGCTTGCCGCCGCGAATATTGCGGAAATGGACATTGAAGAGCTTGCCGCGCGTACCGAACCAGCGAATAATATCCGAGATTTCATCAGCCGGATTATCCAGCATTTCACCAATAGTTCCCTGACAGAAATTCAATCCATGATAGGGGTTTTCACGCAGCAGAACGAATTTCTTCAGACCTTCAACTGTACCGAGAACCCGCGTCACACCGCGATACCCCGGTGGGGTATAGGGATCATGCGGGTGGCACGCCAACCTTACCTTGTTGGCTTCCGCAACCGGAATGACCCGCTCCAGAAAATAGTCGATCCGTTCCCAGTTCTCATCCTCATCGAGAACACCCGCCAGAGTTGGCGGAGCATCGTGGTTCGCCTTATCCCAACGGAATGCCTCATTGCGCGATCCGCCGCGACCTGTTTCCATTTCCGTGCGTGGAATGCCGATAATATTCAGATTGTATTTTACTGCTGGAATTCCCGCCTGTGCGGTGCGCTCGATCAGACGGCAAATTGAATCAATCTGCCGGTCACGTTCCGGACCTGCCGAGAGGATATCGGGACTGTACTGCTTTTCGATCACATGGGAACTCAGCGGCAGTTGGATCATATCCAGTGTCAGACCGAAGCCTGCGAGATGATCGCGATGTCGCTTGAGGATATCAAGTGTCCAGTCATGCGGATTTCCGGCCGGATCGGCACAGATGTGCTCAATACCTAGCTGGGCCATGATACGATAATCATCATCGTCTCGCGCCCGAAACTGCGTTCCAAGAAACATACCTTACTCCTGTTGAGCCAACACCGGAACGAGATCGCGCGGGTCTTCCCCATAGGCTTCACTCGCTGCGATCAAACGTTTCGTATATTCCTGCGTCGCTCCACCATTGACGAGCGCATCGACGCCAAGTGTTTCAACAATGACCCCAGCCTGCATGACTGCAGTACGCCTGCACATGTGTGCAACCACACCAAGATCATGCGTGACCATAAGATAGGTCAGGCCGCGCTCATTCTGCAGATCACAGAGAAGATTGAGAATTTCCGCCTGTACCGACACATCGAGCGCCGATGTCGGTTCATCCAGAAGCAGGATATCCGGCTCGGACATCAGCGCCCGCGCAATGGCAACACGTTGCCTCTGTCCGCCGGAAAGTTGATGCGGATAGCGCCACAACAGGCTGCGGCTGAGACCCACAGCGTCCAGCGCTGCATGACCGCGCGCCTCTGCGCCTGGAAGCTTTTGGATACGCGCCGGTTCCATCAGTTGCCGCCAAACGGTATGGCGCGGGTGCAAGGCTTCATAGGGATCCTGAAAAACCATCTGCACTTTACGATAGAAATCCTTGCCGCGTGTTTTGCGGATGTCAGCGCCTGCAACGCGTAACACGCTGGCCTCGTTGGCGACAAGTCCTGTGATCGCCCGCAGGATCGTCGATTTTCCAGAGCCGGATTCGCCAACAAGTCCAAATGTCTCGCCGCGATTGACGGAAAAGCTAACGCCGTCCACGGCGCGGCGTTCATCGCCATATTCACCAAAAGTGACGGACAGGTTTTCAATTTCAATGATTGGTACTGCTTTGTCCATGCCATCTACCATGCCGTATCGCGCGTAAGAACAGGCAGGCGCTTGCGTGGTGTATGAATACGCGGCATCGCATCCAACAGTCCCTTGGTATAGGGATGCGTTGCCTGATCGAGTTCACTTGCCTTCAAAGTTTCGACCACCCTGCCCCGATACATAATCAGCACACGATCACAGAATCGGCGAACCAAATTGAGATCATGGCTGATGAAGATCAGGCCAAGGCCGCGCTTTCGCACGAGATCATTGAGAAGGTTGAGAATCTCCAGCCGCACGGTCACATCGAGTGCCGAGGTTGCCTCGTCGGCGATAAGAATTTCCGGTTCTGAAACCAGCATCATGGCAATCATGATGCGTTGTCCCATACCGCCTGACATTTCATGCGGATACATGCGATAGACCCGTTCGGGTTCCCGGATTTGCACCGCGCCAAGCATGGCGACTGCCCTTTCCCGTGCCTCAGACGATGAAGAGCGTGTGTGAATACGGTAGGCCTCGGCGATCTGTTCGCCGACGGTTACGACAGGATTGAGCGAATATTTCGGGTCCTGCATGATGAGCCCTATACGGCGACCGCGAATATCATTCATGGTTGCTTCCGAGGCACCAAGAATATTCACATCGCCAAGCTGTATGTGTTCGGCGCTGACCTTGGCAGCGGGCGGCGTCAAACGCATGATTGCCCTGCCTGTCATGCTTTTGCCCGAGCCGGACTCGCCAACAATGCCAAGTTTCTCGCGGCCAAGATCGAAGGATACCCCGCGAACAGCGTCGAATATCCCAGCTGCACCATGGAAGCTGATTTTCAGATCACGTACAGAAAGAAGCGTGTCAGTCATCGCATTCACTCCTGCCTCGGATCAAGCGCATCGCGCAGGGCATCGCCGACCAGATTAAAGGCAAGGCTGACAAAGAGGATCGACAGACCGGGCATGGTACCGACCCACCAGCTATCCAACATAAAACGCCGTCCGGTTGAAACCATGGCACCCCATTCCGGGCTTGGTGGCTGCGCACCGAGGCCAAGAAAGCCAAGACCCGCTGCGGTCAGAATGATACCGGCCATGTTGAGTGTGATCCGCACAATGACCGAGGGGATGCATAAGGGTGCAATGTGGGCGATGACGATGTGCAGGCTCGAAGCGCCCATCAGCCGCACCGCAGAAATATGATCACGGTTGCGCAGGCTCAATGACTCTGCGCGTGCCAGCCGGGCGATTGGCGGCCACTGGGTGAGCGCAATGGCAATGATTGCATTGTTCAGATTTGGTCCGAGTGCCGCCACAAAGGCCAGTGCAAGAATGAGACTTGGGAAGGATAAAAACAGTTCGGTGACACGCATCAGGATCGTATCGAGCCAGCCACCGTAATAACCCGCAAGGCACCCGACGATCAGGCCAATTGGCGCAACTATGACACTGACAATTGCAACAATCGAAAGGGTAATACGGCTGCCCCAGAGAATGCGGCTGAGAATATCGCGACCAAGCTCATCGGTGCCGAGGAGATGCTGTGCGTTTGGCGCTACCAGCGTTTCGCGCAGATTCTGGTCGAATGGCGAATACGGCGCAAGCCAAGGCACAAAGACAGCAATGAACACCAGAAGTAAAATAATGGCGAGACCGGCGATCCCCAGCGGATTGGAGGCAAACCGCATCCATACGCGCCAGATATTCTGCAACGCCGCGTGTCTGGCACTGCTCGGCTCTTCCGTCGTCAGCCAGGCTGTCAGCCCTTTGCTTGCGGTACTCATTTGATCCTCGGGTCGAAAAATTTGTAGAGCAGATCGGAAATCACATTAAGCGCGATGAAGACGCAGCCAATGATCAGCGTGCAGGCGACGACGACATTCATGTCGCCGATGACAAGCGCATTGGTCAGATACTGACCGAAACCCGGCCAACCAAAGACAGTTTCGATAAGCACAGCGCCTTCCAACATGCCGCCATAGGAAAGAGCCACGACGGTGACGAGTTGAACGCGAATGTTTTTGAATGCGTGCAGCCAGATCACGCCACGTCGCGATACGCCTTTTGCCCGGGCGGTGATGACATATTCCTGGCTGAGTTGTTCCAGCATGAAGCTGCGTGTGATGCGGCTGATATAGGCAATGGACGCATAGGCAAGGACAGATGCGGGCAGGATGATGTGCGTCACTGCGCTCCAGAAGACGTCCATATCGCCAGCAAGCAGAGAATCGATCAACAGAAAGCCGGTAACACCGGGAACAACGTCCTCATAGAACAGATCAAGCCTTCCTGAACCGCCAACCCAGCCGAGCTTTGCATAAAACAGCATCAAGCCAACCATGCCGATCCAGAAAATCGGGGTCGAGTGGCCGAGCAAGGCGATCAGCCGCACCGCGTGATCGGCAAACCGTCCACGATTAACAGCCGCATAAACACCGAGCGGAATTCCGATGCCAGCGCCCAGAATAATGGTTACGGTTGCCAGTTCGACCGTTGCCGGAAGAACACGGGCGATGTCTTCCATAACGGGCCGACCGGTCAGCAGTGTCGTTCCAAAATCACCATGCAGCAGGTTCTTCAGGAATATCCAGAACTGCTGCATAACAGGCAGATTCAGACCCAGTTCCTGTTTGACCTTGAGATAGGTTGCCTGATCTGCATCAGGACCCACAACCGCGATAACAGGATCCACAGGCATCAGGCGCCCAATGACAAATGTCAGAAGCACCAAAAGAAACAGCGTTGTCAGGACGCTGAAAAGCGAACCGCCAAATCGACTGTATTTTCGCAATCCCGACCGCCTTTTTGACGATGAGATTGCCGTTTCCACTTGATTGACCATGCGCTGGCGACCTGACTTCCTGCCTTAGTCCTGCTTTTCGACCTGATCCCAGCGGGTCATCCAGCCAATATCACCCACATAGTTCTTCAGCCGGGCGCTCTTTGCGTAAGGGTCGACCCGCTGTGAAATCGGGATGATGGGCGGTGCGGACTCTTCGAACAGTTTCAACGCTTGCTTGTAGAGTTCGACGCGCTTCGCCTCGTTATCGGTGATGGCCTGTGCCTCATCCATCAGCTTGTTGACTTCAGGCAACTCAAATGACGCACGCCAAGCTTGAAGATTGGTAAGATTGGCATCGTCTTTATTGTCAGGATTATAGACGTGGGTCCGTAACCAGCCATCTGCATCCGTCTGCGCCGAAGATGCCGTGCGTCCGACGCCCAACTGGAATTTGCGATCGCGCATCGGCCCGTATGTCTGATCGCCATTACCCGTGAGGATATCGACCTTAACACCGGCTACGGCAAGGTTCTGTTGGATTGCGGTTGCCATGTCGGCATAGGGAGTGGAATTCAACGAGAGCAATTGTTTGCTGAAACCATCGCCATAACCCGCTGCCGCCAGACCCTGTTTACACTTGGCAGGATCGTAGACATTGCCAATATCAGGAATATAACCCGGGATATCGGCAGGAATGAACGTCGTGGCGCTTGTGCCATAGTTTTTCATCACGACATCGTTGATGTCCTTGTAATTGATGCAATAGCGCAAAGCCTGACGCACTTCCGGTTTGGCAAACTCCGGATCCTTCGTGCTCATGATCAGATAATAAAAGCCTGATCCGATGAGGCGGTCGATTACAATGGCAGGGTTCTTTGCCAAACCATCTATATCTGCGGACACCAATTGGAAACCAACATCCAGGTCGCCTTTTTCCAATTGAAGCCGTTCCGTCTGTGACTCAGGCAGATGCCGAACGAGCACACGCTTCATCTTCGGCTCGCCGCCCCAATAAGCATCAAAGCGGGTGAGCACGACGATGTCGTTTGGATTCCAGCGATTAAGGGTGAACGGCCCGGAGCCGGCAGCATTTGATGCCAGCCAGCCCCTACCCATATCACCATCTTTTTCGTGCTTGGCGATAACTTCCTTGTCGAGAACTGCACCATAGACCCGTGTCAGCGCGTTCAGCTTGAGCGACGGCGCTACGGGTGTCGCCACTTCCATCACGAAGGTTTTGTCATCCTTAGCCCGAAACTTCTGCTCAACATTGGCGGCATCGTAGCCCCAATTGGCATAATAGGCTCTGGCAAGAAGACCCAGCTTCACCGCACGCTGGAATGAATAGGCCACATCCGCAGCTGTTATCTTGCGGCCGCTCTGAAAGGTGGCCTTGTCATCAAGCACAAATTCAAGAGTGCCATCGGGGAGCACAGTCCATGACTTGGCAAGACCGGGAATGACTTTACCTGGGGTATTGGGATCGCTGCGTATGAGCGTGTCATACAGATTGGCAATAACGTGATAAGATTCGTAAGAATTGGCATTGTGCGGATCAAGAGTGGTGAGGTTCACCATATTCATCCCGATAACCAGCTGGTCCTTCGGCGTCTTTGCCTCGGCCACGTTGATGGTCAATGCGGCGACTACCGCGGTTGCCCCAATGAAACAGGCACGAAAATGCGGCATGGTTTCCTCCCCTACAGCCATCTTCTTCTATGTTGTATGACATCGTAGTATTGTTTTTTCGAGCAGGCAAGGCTAAATTTATGCGGAACATGTCGTGTTGCAGGACAATAGTCACGACATGGCACTGTTTTCTGTCCGGGTTTCGGCCTGACAGCGTGCAAATGCCCTGATGCAGATGAGGGTTGAATATATGATATCTTATGCTGCAAATGAGTTTCTGTTGATCGTCTCGCCCCGGCTTCCAAACCAGAGCGATAATTTCAAAGCAGCCCGGCCTCTTCCCGGAGAGCCCGAGCGGAATGCGGAGTAGCCCATGTCAGGCATTGGCAAGCGAGAAACCCTTACAGGTCAATTGGTTAAGGCTGTTGCCGACCGCATCACCTCGGGTCATTACAAGCGCGGGGAACGCCTGCCGACCGAGCAGGAAATGATCGCAGAGTTCAACGTCAGCCGCACGGTCGTTCGCGAGGCGATCGCCAATTTGAAGGCAAAAGGACTTGTTCACACCCAGCAAGGCATCGGCGCTTTTGTTCTGAAAGACCTGCAGACTGCACCATTCAGGATCGAAGAAGACAATCTTGAACTGGTCGAAGAAATCATCAGCGTCATGGAATTGCGTATCAGCATCGAGCTCGAAGCAGCAGCTCTGGCAGCTGTGCGCCGCGATGAGGCCGAGCTTGCCGGTATCAAAAATGCACTCGATATGATGAAGGCAGCAATTGAACAGGGCGAAAGCTCCGTTCAGGCCGATCTGGAATTTCACCGCGCCATAGCGATCGCGACCAAGAATCGACATTTTCTTAGCATGTTCAATTACTTGGGTGAAATGCTGATCCCCCGGACGCGGCTTCAGACACATAAAATCAATGGCCTGCCGCAACGGGAATATCTGGAACGGGTCAATCGCGAACATGACCAGATCTACCAGTCAATCAAGGCGCAGGACGTGGAAGGTGCACGCGCGGCCATGCGCCTCCATCTCGGCAGCAGCCGTGACCGGCTTCGCACCAACGCACCGCCTACGAGTAAAAAGACTGCCTGACCAAGACTTGCCGCCTGGAAGCAGTAAAAGCAAGCATCGCAATTTTAGTAGTTGTATGATGACATATGAGATGATACGCCTAATCGACTTTTGATCTCCGGCGAGGCTTTCATGGATTACCAGACGCTTAAGAAGACAATCAGTTCCGGTCTTCTCTCCTTTCCTGTTACCGACTTTGACCAAAATGACGATTTCGCACCTTCAGCCTATACAAAGCGCCTGGAATGGCTTGCACCTTATGGCGCATCTGCACTGTTCGTCGGCGGCGGGACTGGAGAAGGTTTCTCGCTGACACCCAGCGAACATGAAGATGTCGTGCGTACGGCTGTTGCAGCGTGTGGAAAGGCTGTCCCCATTCTCGCGACCGCAGCTTACGGAACACGTATCGCCGCGCAAATGGCACGCAATGCGGAGAAGAATGGTGCAGCGGGTCTGTTGCTGCTTCCCCATTATCTCACGGAAACCAGTGCCGAGGGCATTTGCCGTCACGTCGAAGCCGTCTGTGCTGCGACCGGTCTTGGCGTCATCGTCTACAATCGCAATGTCTGCAAGCTGAACGCTGATGCGCTGGAACGACTTGGGGAAAAATGCCCGAATCTGATCGGCTTCAAGGATGGTATTGGCGAGATCGAGAATATGGTTTCGATCCGCAGGCGGCTTGGTGATCGTTTTGCTTATCTCGGCGGTCTACCAACGGCTGAAGTTTACGCGGAAGCCTATAAGGCCATGGGCGTGAGTGTCTATTCATCGGCGGTATTCAACTTCATTCCCCGCACTGCGCTTGATTTTTACAAGGCTGTTTCGGCCAATGATCACGAAACGACATCGCGACTGCTCAGCGATTTCTTCCTGCCTTACATTGCCATCCGCAATCGCGTCCCCGGCTATGCCGTCAGCATCGTCAAGGCAGGCGCGGCCATCGTTGGCCGGTCAGCTGGCCGCGTGCGCACGCCGCTGGTGGATTGTGGCGAGCGCGATATTTCTGATCTTAGAGTGCTGATTGAAAGACTCGGTTCGCAAGAATAGATATTCGAAACAATCCAACACTCTGCCTAGAGATTTGGATTGTTCCTCATAATCGCGATGGGAACCCCTTTTTCCGCCACAAGCTTTTGCAGCGCCGCAACGTCAGGACGTTGCGGCAGGGAAGCCAATACATTCTCCACCTGACCACCATCCGGCTGAGCAATAAACGCCGCCATCAACACGCTTTCGCCTGATGGAATCTCGCAACGAAGTTGCGGGACCGTTGTCTTTGCGGAGATGAGATTGGTATTGGGCGGCGCAAGATGAAGTCGGGCAGCACGAACACAAGTTGAGCCCATATCCACTATCGCCGACATATCACGCGCCGTTCTGATAGAAGCGTGACCGCCTTCGACTTTGGTCTGGTCTTGATCAGGGTCACCACGGGCAATTGAAAACCCGCCTTCTATCGTTTTAAGCGGCCGTGGTGTTTCAATCTGGTGGACGCGCACATGAAACTGGCCATCCCAATAGAGCCAAGTGTGAACAACCACATCTGGATATGGCCGCCACCTTGCATAAATAGTTTGATCCGCAATGATGGCAGTTTCATTGGTCTCTCGAACACGGAAATGTTTCCCGTCGTCTGAGAAGCCAATCATCCCGTCAAACACCGCCTCATCAAAACGGACCTGATCGCTTTCGACGCTGAAGCCATAACGTGCAGAATATGCAAACTTTGCGTATTTCTCTGCGCCATGACGCATGTGAAGGCACTGTTGCCCGGACGAAAGCGCAATCGCGTCGCCTGATGGATTGGCAATAACAAATCCAGGGTGCTTTTGAACCGAAGGAGTCTTGTCCACCGGGTAAGCCATTTCTTCAGCCAACCAGAATGGATGATCTTCCGGGAGTGCTAGCGGCAGGAATGCCTTCAAAGCCCAATAGGGCGATTGAGGGGAGTTGTAACTCTCCGACATCAGAAGATTGGGATAGGCATAACCAATGGAAAGTATGCCATCGCTATGGGCCATAGGCTGACTAGACCACCAGCGAAGATGGCGCAGATACAATCCCTTCAATACGCCCCAAGGCAAAACTTCTTCGCCTGCAAATGCCAGTGCGCCAAAGAAACCAGCTTGCGCAAACCTGTAAGTCAGCGAGCGCCCGAAAACGATCCCTGCCCCATCATCCGCGAACCAGCGACCGATATCTGAAGCGATCATGCGTGCACGCTCCCGATATCGCTCATAGGCAGGCTTCTGACCAATTGTCGCAAGGATCAACCCATAAAAATGGAACGCGAAAGGAATGTAGTAATCAACACGCCTTATCGGACCGTCACTATACCAGCCATCTCCGAGATAAAACGCTTCCAGTTCAGCTTCGTACTCTTCGTCAAGTGTATGGTCATAGTCAGCGCCGATTGAGCGTAACCCCATTCCCATCAGCAGACGAAAGAACTTCCAGTTGTTGTCATGGCAGTGGCGACTATGCGCTGTAACCAGATAGTTCGTAACGTTGCGTTTTGCTTTGTCATCGAGTGGTTCCCATATCTTTGACGGGACCAGTTTCAATGCAAATCCGATTGCCGCCAATTCAACGAGACGCTGATTGCGATCAGGCACAGCACCCCAATATTCCGGATGCTGCGGGTCTGTTCCGGCGGCGAGGCCGCGGGCAATGGGTTCCCAGTCGATCCAGTCAGCACCACCCACTTGTGCCGGGACAAGTCCCCACAACAGTCTGGAAAAACCTTCGAGATCCGCAGCCGCCTGATCGAAATGCGCCGCCGCGATTCCGCATCTTATGCGGGCACCGCCTTCTGACCGAAAGCTCTCCATAGGGCGGGCAAGTGTAGCAAGTGCCTGTTCTACGTCTGCCCTCGTCAAAAATGGATTGTTCTGCAGCGGACGGAAGGAATTTGCCGGAAAAGCGATGTCAGGCATGCTGGACTCCAATAATTATTCTGGAAGAACGCGGCCGTCGCAGCCGCGTTCTTAATGGAAAGTCAGGACCGCAGGAATCTCATCCCTTTAATATGCGCTTGCCTTGCGCGATCAATTCTTTCCCAGCCTCCGCAGGCGTCAGATTGCCAAATGCAAGTTTCTGCGCGACGGGCATGAAAGCCCTTGTGTCGAACTCTGCCGCTCCCAGCGGGATGGGAGGCGGATAGGAACCAACGCGGCCAGCAATCGCGTTGATGAAATCGACCGTTTTCTTCGCCATTGCATTGATATCAGGCGTTATGGCCTGCTGGACATCAAGATTGATGGGAACGCCACGTTCAATGCCAAGCGTCTTTCCCGCATCTCTATCATTGATGAAAAAATCGAGGAATTCGGCCGCAAGATCAGGATTTTTGCTGGTACTTGCAATGCTCCATATAAGGGCGGGCCGATAAAACAGGCCGGTGGGAGATTTCGCATCCTTGATCGGCGGAGCAACGATCTCCAGAGGTCCCTTGTAAACAGCTTGGTAGGCTGGAAGCAGGTTCGAATAGGTCAGGGCAATGGCAGCATTGCCTGTGGTCAGCGGATTGGTTTCCACCAGGCGTTTGTCCATGGCCTGTATCTCCGCCGGTGTGCAACCACCTTGCTTGGCCAAGACATTCCAGTATTCGTACCACTCCGTGGCATCTTCCGCAGTGAAACCGAGATGACCTTCTTCCGTAAACATGGCCTTGTCACGCTGCTTGAGCCATGCGGTGAACACCGAATTGTAGTGAGAACAGTTGCCCACAGCCCAGACATTGTCCTTGCCGATAAATTTCGTCAATTCGACGCAGGTTTTTGCGAACTCATCCCATGTCGTATCGTCGGATGGAGGCTTTAACCCGGATTTTGCAAAGACATCCGTATCATAAAGCATGGCGCAGGCGTTCACCGCAATCGGCACCCCCCGCACCTTTCCATCAACGCGAACCAGATCCAGAGCACCCGGTGCCAGCCGGTCCGTGCGGATGGTTTTACCCAGATACTGGTCAAGCGGCATTGCGGCGTTGCGCCGTCCGTAGTCCGCAAAAGTGCCGGGCTCCAACTGAAAAATATCGGGCAGATTTCCGCCCGCCATCATTGTCGTCAGTTTGGTCCAGTAGTCTGAACCCGCTGTTTCGGCATTGACGGTAACGCCCGCATGCTTTTGCGAAAAGAGTTCCGAAACACCCTGCGTTCGCTTCAGGCGATCAGGCGTTCCCCACCAGTAGAGGCGCAGCCGCGCCTCTTGTGCGGCAGCAGCTGTAAGACCTGAGAGCGATGCAATGGCACCTGCTCCCAACATGGCTCCGTTCAATAATATCTGGCGTCTGTTGATCACTTGCTCCTCCATCATTGCGATCAAAATGCTTTGATTACTGCGGCCTCCCTATCCGATCTCAATCGTTCAAGCGGTTGCCGTCCTCCCCGAAAAGATGGCAATGCTCGTGAGCGATACCGACATCCAAGGTATCATTCGCGGCGATTGCCCTTTGACCTTCGAGCACGATGGTCAGATTTTGGTCGTCCCCGAGCCGGCCATAGGCCAATGTCTGGCCACCCAGTTGCTCCACATGGCTTACGGTTAGCGTTCCGAGCTTCACATCAGCTTCCCTGCCCGTCGTGATGTGTTCTGGCCGGACACCAAGAACTGCTTTTGTCCCCGAGCGAATGTCCTCCGATGTCTTCAAGACGATTTCTGCAGCCGCAAGCGCAAAGGCCGACCCTTGGGGTCGGCGCTCTGAGAACGTGACGTCAAGAAAGTTCATTTTCGGACTACCGATAAAGCCCGCTATGAATCGGTTTGCAGGCTTGTTGTAGAGATCAAGCGGCCGTCCGCATTGTTCGATGTTGCCACTCCGCAAGACAACGATGCGATCCGCCAAGGTCATGGCTTCAACCTGATCATGCGTCACGTAGATCATTGTGGCACCGATCTCCTTGTGAAGCTTTGCGATTTCGACGCGCGTCTGCACACGAAGTTCCGCATCAAGGTTGGACAGGGGTTCGTCGAACAGAAAAATGTTTGGCTCGCGAACGATGGCGCGCCCAATTGCAACGCGCTGGCGCTGCCCGCCCGACAGGGCCTTGGGTTTGCGATCAAGGAGATGGCCGATCTGAAGAATATCGGCGGCCTTTTCTACGCGCACCTTTATATCTTTGCGCGGCAGACCAGCTGTCTCCAATCCAAATGCCATGTTCTTGTAGACACTCATATGCGGATAGAGCGCATAGGACTGGAAAACCATCGCAATGCCACGCTCGGATGGCGGGACGTTGTTCACGACGGCATCATCAATGACAAGCTCACCGCCACTGATGGGTTCCAGACCAGCTATCATGCGGAGCAAGGTGGATTTGCCGCATCCGGAAGGCCCGACAAACACAACAAACTCGCCTTTGTTGATTTCAAGATTGACACCGTTGATGACTTCGATTGCTCCGAAGCGCTTGACGACATCTTTGAGTGCGAGATTTATCATTTTGAACTCCCTGAAATACAACGCACAGGGGCGAATGGTGCTGGATCGATATGCATCATCGTTTCATTCCTGTTGTGGCAATGCCTTCGATCAACAACCGCTGAAAAGCGATGAAGAGAATGAAAATGGGAAAGACTGTCAAAGTGGACATGGCGAAGAGCGCACTCCAGTCCGATTGCGCCGTTGAATCGACAAAGGAACGCAAACCGAGCTGAACCGTGTAGTTCTGGATGTCATTAAGATAGATAAGAGGCGCAAAGAAATCGTCCCACGTCCAGATGAACGAAAACACGGCCGCCGTAGCCAAGACAGGGCCCGATAGCGGCAGGATGATTTTGAAGTAAATCCGCCAAGGGCCACAACCATCCATAATGGCAGCCTCATCCAATTCCCTCGGCAATCCGCGAAAAAACTGCACCATGAGGAAGATAAAAAACGCGTCGATTGCCAGAAACTTCGGCACGACGAGCGGCAGGATCGTATTGACCCAGCCCAGCTTCAGAAACAGCACATATTGCGGTATCAGCACTGCATGCTGCGGCATGATCAGCGTGCCGAGCATCAGGGCAAACCAGAAGTCGCGCCCGAAAAAGCGGAGCCGGGTAAAGGCATAGGCTGCCAGTGAACAGGAGATGAGGTTTCCAATAACAGCCAGAACGGAAATAAGCAGCGAATTGAAGAAAAGCCTGCCAAAACCGCCGCTTAATCCATTCCATCCACGCACATAGGCATCAAGTGTGATCTTGTCAGGCAGCAGGGAAACCGATGTGAAAATCTCATCATTCGGTTTGAACGAACTCGAGACCATCCACAGCAATGGATAAAGCATAACAAGGCTCGCCGCCGTCAGCAGGCAGTAAGAGAGAACGCGCTTGGAGCTATGGACCAAGCCCTGTTGGCGACCGCGAGACAAACTTGCTTCAGTCATCGTAATGCACCCAATATCTGGCGGACAGGAAGGACAAGGCCGTGAAGAACGCGATGATGATGACGAGGATCCAGGCGAGCGCCGAGGCGTAGCCAATATGCAGATTGACGAAGGCTTCCTGAAACAAATAGAGCGTGTAAAACAGTGTGCTGTCGATCGGTCCTCCATCGCCGCCGCTTATGACAAATGCTGACGTAAAAGCTTTGAAGGCATCGATTGTCTGAATCACCGCATTGAAAAAGATAACTGGCGTCAGCAAAGGCAGGGTAATTTTGAAGAACTGCCGAGCCCGGCTTGCACCATCAATGCTCGCAGCCTCGTACATGTCCTGAGGGATCTGCCGCAGTCCGGCCAGAAAGATGATCATGGACGATCCAAACTGCCAGATTGCGAGCAAAACCAGAGTATAGAGTGCTGTGGACGGGCTCGAAACCCAGCCTGGCCCATCATATCCAAAAAGATATTCGAGACCTCGGTTCAAAAGACCATCGCGGGAAAAAATCTGCCGCCACATGAAAGCTATGGCAACAGTACCGCCCAACAGCGATGGCAGGTAGAAAATTGCGCGGAACACCGCAAGGCCACGCAGGCCTTTGTTCAGGGCCACAGCCACAGCCAGCGCGAAAGCCAGTTTCAGCGGGACAGATAAAAGCACGAATGTGAAAGTGACGTTCATCGCTGTCCAGAAGCGCGGGTCATCGGAAGCGATGCGGATATAGTTCTCCATGCCGATCCACTGGGGCGGAGCCATGAGGCCATAATCGGTGAAGGACAGGTAGATTGAGGTGGCAATCGGTCCCACGGTAAGCGCGAAGAACCCGATCAACCAGGGGATCAGGAAGCTGTAACTCGCAACCTGCCTGCGAAATCCGGACCCAGCTAGACCGCGTGCCATCATTGGGTACAGCCCGCCAACCAGAGATAGGAACACGAAAGTTTTAGGAAAAACTTTCGTTGTTTTTTCGCCAACTCCACGTCATCCTCCCTTATATACATTGCGAAACTCCCGTTTCCGCGCTTCGACACTGTATGTTTCACGAAAAAATGTCAAACGAAAAAATGTAATTGACGAAACTTACGCTTAATGCGAAAAATAAATCATATTAAAAAGGAACAGCCATGAAGATGCCCACGGACAATTATTTCGCAAATGCCTTACGCCCAGCGAGCCTTAATCGCGCAGAGCATCAGATCGCTCTGGAGCGGTGCATTGGCAAAGTTCGCGAAATTTTGCCTGTGATCGGGGTACGCAATCCCAAGATTGGGATTGATAATCTCAAATGGTCCTATTGCGCACCCGGAGATTGGGTTATCAGTTTCATGTCGGGACAGCTCTGGTTGGCGCTTCAACTGACTGGTGATCCGATTTTCCTCAACGCTGCACGCGCCCGACGCCCGGCTTTCCGCGATATATTGCGCAATCGCCGATCACAAAACCATGATCTTGGATTTCAGTTTTCTCTGAGCTGCGTTGCGGACTGGCGCATGACTGGTTCAGGAGAGGCGCATGATATGGCACTGGATGCGGCACGCGGACTTGTTTCACGCTATTGTCCGCGTGGACGCTATATTCAGGCGTGGAATGCTCTCGCCAAACAGGATATGACCCGCGCAAAATTCGTTGCCGGTCGTATGATCGCCGATACCATGCAGAATCTGGCGCTCCTGTATTGGGCATGGGGTGAAACAGGAAATGCGGATTTTCGCGACGCGGCAGATGGCCATGCGGAAACGACAGCTCAGTATCTGGTTCGGCCTGATGATACGAGCTTCCATACGTTTTTATTTGATGTCGTTACCGGTGAACCAATCCGCGGCGAAACCCATCAAGGTTTTGCCAACGACTCCTGCTGGTCACGGGGGCAGGCATGGATGATCCATGGCTTTGCACAGTCCGCACGCACAACGGGAAACAGCGCCTATCTGGATATTGCAAAGCGACTGGCTCTGAAGGCCGGAGCATTGATGGGCAATGACGATGTGCCCGTCTGGGATTACTCTGTAACGGACGCAAATGCACCACGGGATAGTTCAGCTGCCGCGATTATGGCGGCCGGTATCTATATAATAGCCGGTCTGAGTGATGAGACCGAGTCCATTCGCTGGAAATCGCAAGCCGATCGTCTCATGAGCGGCCTATTGCGCACCTGCGATATCAGTGGAAACCCCGAAGCTGAAGGGCTTCTTGCTCACGGCGCGGCGCACGTCACAGCTGGCTATTCGGATACGATGCTTCCTTATGGCGACTACTATTTCATGGAAGCTTTGATGCGTTCGCTTGGCCATACAGACTTCTTCTGGTAGTCGGGATAGATCGAGTTAAGACGCTTTCGCCGCCCAAGTGGGTTTGGATACCACAATATGACAGATAAAACGGAAGCTGCCGTCACACTTCAGGATATAGCGAATGCGGCCGACGTGTCGGTCGCTTCCGTCTCCAAGGTGCTGAACAATCGGCCCGGCGTTGGCGAAGAAAGCCGACGGCGCATCATCGGCATCGCCGACGAAATGGGCTATCAATCCCGTGCTTCACGCGGGCACTCTGCTGCCAAATCCAGAGACATCACAATTGTCACACCGGGAGAGTATTACTCGAACTCCCAGTTTTATGGCGATGTCATCCGAGGCGTACTCGACGAAGCAAAATCCCAAGGCGTTGAAGCCAATGTCAGGCTGATTGCTCGTGATTTACCCGAAGCTGAGTCCGATATTGCCAAAATTCTGGGAGATACAGTTACCAGCGCCATTCTGCTTGTTGGGCTCGACTATCCCGAGATTATCGAGCGTATTGTTCAAAGCGGATTTCCGACTGTCATCGTCAATGGTACTGATCGCTCGATGCGATTGAGCAGCATAACACCGGACAACAGGTCCGCCGGTTGGCTGGCCACATGCCATTTGCTTGATGCGGGACATCGCAACATTGTGCACGTTACTTTTCCGCATCGCTCATCATTGATCAGGCGCATGGACGGCTTCAGGGACGCGCTGGAGGAAGCAGGTATCCAGTTCGACCCCGCGCGTCATGTTCTGGATCTGAACAAAGAAGGTGTCCGTGACTTTGAAGCGGCACTTGCCATAAAGCAGGCATTGAAAGCCGGGCGGCTTGCCGACACCACCGCTTTTTTCTGCAGCACCGATCTTGTCGCTCTTGGCGTCATGGAGGGCTTGAAAGAATCTGGCTATTCAGTGCCGGGTTCTTATTCGGTCGTCGGTCTCGATGACGTGCCAATCGCACTGTACAGCCGCCCTCCCCTCACAACCATTCGAATAGACCGAATGGAACTGGGGCGGGTTGGTTTCGCCATGCTTCAGGAAAGAATTTCCAACCCATCCTTGAGCGTAAGGCACGTTGACCTTGGGGTCACTCTGATAGAGCGCCATACCGTAAGTTCGCTAATCTGACTGCCAATACTCCGCGTGTTGTTTCAGGACTCAAGTGAAAATTAGCGACTGATGCGCCGCAACGCCTGCCAGTACGCCTGATGCAGATGCGAGAGCCGCGTTCGGCATCGGACTTGCAACATCGCCAGCGGCGTAAACACCTTTCACGGAGGTCAGCTTGAAATCATCCACCTTGATATAAGGTCCCTTGGGGCCATTTTCCAAAGCGCAGCCGAGTTGATGCGGCAGGTCACTGACTATATGCGTTTGCGGCGCGATAAACAGGGCTGAAAGCGGGACCACACGGCCATCGGCCAATCGCATTGCTTCCAGAGTTGGCACCGGCCCAAGCAATTCGACCACGGGAGAGCGTTCGATGCGAACACCTCGGGCCGAAAGTGCAGCGAGCCCATCAGCGTCTGGCTCATGAAGCACTTGTGTAAAGTAGGTTGTTGGTCCCCAATCCGATACGAGCATTGCCTGATGCACCGAGAGTGGTCCCGCAGCCAGAACACCCAAAGCCATGTCGCCATATTCGTAACCATCGCAATAGGGGCAAACGAAAACGGAGCGGCCCCAGCGCAAGTCCAAGCCGGGCACATTTGGCAATTCGTCCCGCATGCCTGTCGCCAGCACCAAACGCGCACTTTGCAAGACTTCCCCACTGTTTAACGTCACGTTGAATGCACCACCCTCAGCAGCGGCGGAAACAGCTTCACCGTTGATGAGTTTTACCGTGGGGTAGCGACCAAGTTCACTACGACCAGTAGCTACGATCTCGCGCGGGCTCTTGCCGTCCTGCCCCAGAAATCCATGCGACGCTTTCGTGAAGCGGTTACGGGGCGCTGCTGCATCAATCAGCGCAACGCTGCGCCGCGCCCGCGCCAACTGCATGGTTGCCGACAATCCGGCAAAACTACCTCCGACGACAATAACATCGAACTTCATTTATCTGCTCCGCTGATATGTATGAGCCAGCCGCATTGGAAAATGCTCACTTCATGACCATGCTGACGCAAGATTTCCTGTGCCTCTGGGAATGACACACTCATCCGTTTCTTGGCTCTCGTCACTTTATATGTTACGATTTAAATCAGATCAAGACCCGTAACTTCTTTTGTTTCGGATGGTATAGCTAAACACAAGGGAGTGCAGCGATTGAGACGCGACAGCCGCCTATCGAGAATGCTTCATGTGCTCATACACATGGATCGGCACACGAAACGCATGACGTCCGAGACCATCGCACAGATGCTTGGAACAAATGCCGTCGTCATTCGTCGAACGATGGCTGGCCTCAAAAAGCAGGGCTATGTCCGCTCCGAAAATGGCCATGGCGGCGGCTGGGAGTTAACGCGAGGTCTCGCCGATATCTCGCTATTGGACGTTTATGTGGCAATCGGAGCGCCACCCCTGTTTGCCATCGGCCCCTCTTCCGATCACCCTACATGTCTTGTAGAGCAAGCGGTTGACGCGGCGCTTGACGACACCTTGCGCAATGCCGAATTGCTATTACGAGATCGGCTCGCCGCAATCACTATTGCCGACCTGGCGTCAGATTTTGATCGGCGATTTGCTACACTTCGTCTGCCTGACGGGATCTGTGCGGCGAAAGCCTGACAGGAAGTTTGGATGACGAAAGTTGCATCGCGTTCGTGTCAGAGCTTCCGAAGAATTTCAGGTTGGCGGTGGTGTACTTTAGTAGATTACAATTTTCCCGTTCGGAATTTTGCCTTTATAACCGCAAGGAAAATGCCCCGTATAATAATGGTAGGAAAGCGACGAGAAGAATCCCGGCTCAACAATGTCGGAATACTCAGCCTCTACACATAAATGAAGAATATCCCATTCGACACAATCCGAAACTGCCTTCGGCAGATTTTCCGAGGTAAGAATACCGCCAATCTTATCCTTGACCAGGGCTTCGGAAAAAGGCTTTACCGTATCGATCACATCGTTCCATAGCTCAAAGCGCTTGGGATCCGCCTTCAACACTCGAACACTCAGATTATTTGCTGCCTCCTGGGTAAAATTTTCCCATGCCGTTGAAGAGCAGCTCTTTATTGCCGCTTTCCAGGAGGCAACATATTCCACAAACTCATTGTCTTTTTGTCCAACGCTCCGGAACCACTCGACCGAGTCGAGCTTATCCAATGTTGCAATAGTTACTGAGCTAGGTTCACGCACGTCTTTACTTTCTTTGATTAATTCGCCCCGGAACTCTCGGTACAGGACTACTGTTACTCAATCCATGTGCCACGCGGTTTTGCTCGGCAACAGATGCGAGATGGTTAACATCGGAGCTTGAATAACCAGAGGATGTCAGCGCATCACGAAGAGCCGTATCGTACTGACCAACCGTCGGCTTCTTGCCATAATCGGAACCACCCTTGCGATATTTATCCCAGAACCCCTCAAGGGATTTGTGGAATTCATAGTGTGGCGTTCCAATATCCTTGAACGCATTGCCCTGCATCGCATTTGCAGCACCTGCACTATGTGGGATGACATCGCGGAATGCTGCATCCTGATTCAAGTGATTTGCCTGCTGGTTTGTACCTTTCAGATTCTTCCGCAAATCGCGATAAGAACCTGTCTGCGGAACACAGGGGACAAGGCCCAATGGGTCAACCCAAGTGCCGGGATTGGCTACATATCCTTGCAGGCGGGAGCCGCCAGAAAGTCCGATTGGGTCAGGTGACAAATATTGTGCGGAATCTGGATCATAGTAACGCTGATGGTTGTAGTAGAGGCCACTTTCCGCGTCTTCCCATTGACCTTGAAAGCGGATGGGACAATCAATGTCTTCCGTTGGTTGATTGTCATTTGCCCCGGGATCATCAGGCCAGAATTGTTGCTGATCAACCTGACCCCAGGTCTGGAACTGGGCGGTCCAGACAACCTTACCACCATCTTCGCTAACAAGTTCACGGGGTGTCCCGGCGTGATCGGTCACCACAAAGTGCAGACTGTCATCCGCTCCCAGCCTTGCCAGCGGCTTGGAGGTACCAGGTTCATAAATCCAGTTTCTGGCCTTCTCCCATGCTACCGTTCCATCCGCATAGACCGGTGCTTCAGCAATCATCTGATTGCAGTCCCATTGGAATGCCGAACCAACGCGATCATGAGGCTCTCTCGTCCCATCGGATTTAAAGCGCCCCTTACTGGTGCCCTTGCCACCTTCAAGCACACGCAACCGTCTTATCCGCCGTCCCAATGCGTCATAGCCATAGCGCCAGATTTCACCGTCCGGCGTCTCGAGTTGAACGAGCCTGTTCTGGCTTTCCCATTCATAGCGCCAGATTTTAGGCCGAAAGCCATCTTCCTCGTAGCGTTTCTCGATGACCCGTCCACGCAGATCGTAGGCATATCGGAAGTGCCCGCGTTTACGCACGCGGCCTCCAGCACCCTGTTCGACCGTCTGACCGGGGAGCGCTTCCTTCACCGATCGCGCCGGATCTTTCCCGCTCGTATAGTCTGCCACCGAAAGATTGTTGCAGGCATCATAACCGAAGCGCTCCATGAACGACGCTCCTGCAAAACGGCTTTGATGGGTCGTCTGGATGATCTGGTTTCGATCGTCATGGCCATAGCGCGTCTCGCCCCACCGCCCATCAACAATGCCAACAAGATTGGCGGCTGGATCCCATTGATAATGACGGTTGACCTTGAGAGCACCCATGATCGTATGCCGCCCCGGCAATCGTTCACGGCCGGGCATACCAGACAATTGGCCCGACACATCTTTAAATGATCCGGCGATCTGTGCCTCAAGCAAACCAGTAGATGAATAGGACTGGGCCTGGGCAAATCCAGCTCCGCTCCGGCGCAGTACCTCAAAACCGCGGGCATCTCTGGAGAATGCCACGGGGTCATGTCCGGCGATCGACAAGGATTGTACCGCACCGGTGCGATCATAAGACAGTTGGAAGCTGGCGGAATCCCCCTCACGAGCTACCCGGCTCAATACCCCCGCCGTGTATCCTGACATAACGGTTCGGCCATTCATTTCTTCTCTGGTCGCCCGCCCCAATGCATCATACTCAAACTTAATGAGGGAATCGAAGTTCTGGGCAGAAATGAGCAAACCCCGTTTGTCATAAGCGTAGTGAGTGCTGATCTTTTTACTGTCCCGAACAACGCTTACAGCCAGAAGCTCATTGCGGACGTTGTAGTCATACAACGTCTCTACGCCATCAGCCGTAAATCGGGATACCGTTCGACCATCCGCATCACGCGAATAGTCTGTCGCAATCCCGCCAAACTCCTTTTCCCTCACAATGCGGCCGGCAGCGTCGATCGTAAGCTCATAGCGTTCCGACTTTGCGTTGACCACGGCGGTCATGCGACCTTCACCATCATATTCGTAACGCAGGCGGTTGCCAAAAGAGTCGGTCGTCACAAGCGGCAGATCAAAGGGCCCAAAGGAAAAATCACGCGCATTCCCGTTGGCGTCGATAAAGCGCGCTGGATTGCCTTCACTGTCATATTCAAACTGTTCACGGCTGCCATCGGCGAGCAAAACTTCACGCAATGCACCTTTTGGATTGAGGGCATCGCGGGTGTAATCAAACCTGGTCTGGTTACCAAGTGCGTCAGTCGCCCAAAGCAATCGACCCTCAATATCATACTGCATGGTCCGTGTATTACCCGCAGCATCCGTAACCGCGCGTGGCCGCATGAAATGATCATAAAAGACACGGCTTTGTCCGCCATTGGGCTGATCAATACGCAGCAATTCACCGCGTTCACCAACCCGCAGAGACGTGGTTTCTCCCACCTCATTGACCATCGCAATCATATTGCCACGATTGTCATAGTGGTACTCACGACTGTTACCTTCTGCATCCGATGCGGATGAGAGCAAGCCATCCGACCCGTACGACCAAGACATTGTCGCACCATCAGCATCCCTCAACGTGACCACATTGCCGATCTCGTCATATTGAAAGGTGGATTTCAGGCCCAGCGGTGTTGTGGTGGAAATAATATTGAACGATACGCCCCATTCGGTGAGCCATTCGTTCCCAAGCGGATCGATTTCTTTCCAGACAAGACCATCTTCATCATAGAAATAGACGGAGGTTGCCCCGAGGCTGTCGGTAAAGCGGGTTATCCGGTTTTTGGCATCATATGCGAAATCACCGGACATATATCCTGATGTGCTGACGATGCTGCTGACGCGGTCTTCTTTGTTCCAGACATAGCTGACATCGCTTGCCTTGCTGTCATGCCAGCGAACGATACGATCATGCTCATCATAGTAATAGCGCAGATACCCACTCTGCGCAGAGCGTACTTCCTCGAGGCATCCATGCGTGGTGTAAGACCACTCGACCATTCGCCTGGTGTCATCAGCAACGCCGGTGAAAACCGATTTCAGCAGCCAGTTCTCGGAATGAACACCAAGTTCAAACCCATCCGAATGTATGACACGAGCAAGGCCATCAGGATCGTAAGTGAACTCCACCTTGTTGCCATTGCGGTCTTCGATGCGCGACAGCCACACACGTCCGAGATTGGCTTCTGCGAAAATGTAGTAGAGCTGCTGCCTGCTGTTCCAGATTGTAAAGGACCGCCGGTCCTCGGAAAAAAGCCGCAAGTGCGGGAAGCGGACATTTTCAGCGTCGATCTGCTCATAGGGAGCATGAAAACTGATAATGACGCCTTCGGGATCGTGAAACTGGACGACACCGCCATCGACATGAAGATGTTGAGTCCAGTTGGACATCCAACCCTTGCCAAGCAGGCCTGCGGCATTGCGCTGACATACCCGCTGAAACACGATCGGAATTGTACCGGGTAAATAAAGGTCAGTGCGCACATCGAAGAACTGGCCAGAGGCCACGTCGGCCGGACAGCCTCTGGTGGTGCAAACACCTGCCGGTTTATTCTCGACCGGATGCGCACGGCTTTGACCCGGCTTTCGTTTGCCACTTGGCAATGGCAGAAAGTTGAGAATGGCCAAACCCGTCCGGGTGATCCGTTTCATCCAACCGACATCGATGTCGAGCTGCTGCGGGTTGGTGTCGAGATCGATTACAATCGTCTTGCAACCATCATTGATAGTACCGTCGCAGGTTGTCTTGTGACCAATATGGGCAATTGCAAGACCATTGGCAAACACGGTCATGTTGCCCTGCGCGATCTTCTGGATGCCGTGATCTTCGCACACAACCTCGTCGGTGATACGCGCTACAGGTTTTCCCTCGAAAGAGACGTTGGGTGACCCTTTGGATATAACCCCTTTATTGGTCCCATATTGTCCAGCAGCCGATGCGAAGCCGGCGCCCAATCCAGCCAACGCCCCTCCAACGGCAGCGGCAGCAGCGAGAACAACAAGTCCTGTGCCGAACGTGGCAACGACAAATATACCAGCCGCCAGCCCTGCGACGGCACCGAGGACAAGCGCGCCAAGCCCCCAACCACTCTCATGAGCAATCGGATGCAATATATGGGCTGGCATCTCGCCATTCTGGGCTATTTTCTGGTAGCCCATGGCATCCATCGCCCAGTTTCCGAGTTTCTCACCGGCCCAAGCACCAACCATCGCACCGGCCAAGCCCGCTGCAACCGGAACGAGCGCTGTCCCCATCGCTGTCGCGCCACCAGCCAATGTCCCTGTCGCCATTGCTCCGGTAACACCGGCATAGCCAACCATGCCCCCTGTGACGGCATAATTGAAGGCGTCGCTCTCGACAAAGTCGAGTGTTGAGTCCCACCCCTTGACTGCATCAGATCGTGCGGTCGGATCGTCGAGTGGCCCCATGTCATAAGTGGGGGTACCAGCTTGTGGCGTATTCGAATTCGGCACACTGGTATAGGAACCGTGCCTGCGACCGGCAGCGACTGCTCCTCCCGTAGCGATGTTGTTAAGGAGAGACACGTTGGCTCTTAATCCTTGCGGTCAACAAAACGAAATGTATGCACCGTGGCAACAAGCTGCTTTTTCTGCGTTTCGGACATCTTCACCGGGCTGGACGCAGTGACAACAATAGCCTTGTTACGCTGCGATATCGTGGTGATGATCTGATGCATCAGCCCCTGCTTGGCCACCCAGGTACATTCGACCTGATGGGCTGGATTGCCGGATATCTGCACCGGAACTTTCTCAACGATAGTGAACTCGTTCAGGGCCTTGGCAGCCTTGCCAAGTTCGGCGTCCACATACTCGTCAAACTGCATACCCCACGGCATTTCCTCGCGGGTAATGGTAAAAGTCAAACCCGCTTCGGAAGTGCCCGTACTTGAAATGATATTGATGGTCTGGTCTTTCCAGCCATCCGGGATTGACATGTATCCCTCGTCGAAATGAAACATCATTCCGCTTATGCTCCGCCCTTGTCTTTGTTCAGATGAATATTGCCGGCAATCTGGTCAATGATGAGTGCATCCAACGTGATAACCGAGCCTGCGTGCTTGATGATGATGTTATTTTTCGTCAGGGTTATTTCGCTGACGCCCACCTTCAGGGTGATCTGGTCATCGGCCGTATAGGTGATAAGCCCAGGTCCAGCCTTGCCAGCTATTGCATTCGCCCCAATGGTATTGGCTTCGGTCTTGCGGGCCAGAGCTATCTTTTCGGAAAGATTACCCTGACCGATGGTTTTGGTTTCGTCACCTGTTTTGACGCTAACCGTCCGGTTGCCCTGCTCAAGTGTCTTGTGTTCATCGCCCTGTTGCAGGGTGGTCGTCCTGTTGCCTTTTTCGACAGTGGTCGATTCATTGTCCTTGATAATCCGGCTCAGATCCTTCTGGGCATGGACGAAAATCTTCTCATTTCCATTGTCGTCATCAAACGACAGCTCATTAAAGCCCTGCCCCTTATGGGTCTGCGTCTTGAACCCGGATTTGGTTTTGGCGGCAGGAAGACCATAGGGCACTTTTTGCCGCTTGTTTGGCACCAGACCTGCTATCACCGGTCGATCCGGATCGCCATCAATATAGGTGACCATGGCTTCCATGCCGATACGCGGTATAGTTTGCGCGCCCCAGCCAACACCGGCCCAGCTCTGCATCACGCGCATCCAGCATGTATCGGACCCATCTCTTTTGGCGCGCCTGTCCCACGGGAACCAGACTTTCACCCGTCCATATTCATCGGGATGGATCTCTTCGCCAGATGGTCCTGCGATAATGGCGACCTGAGTACCGTCAATGCGCGGACGCGCTGTGGTGCGGTGCGGTGTTGCCGGAAGCCGCGCGGGAAGTGCGGTGAAACTATTGGTATAGTCCAGTGACCCATCCTGAACCGTTTCATAGGAATGATCGACCATTTGATGGATAATGGCCGTCACCACATATTCTTCAAACTGGTCGTCAGCGTGGGCGACTTCGTAGGGCTTGAACTTGCGACCGGCGGCAAGGGTTCTGACCGTCGATTCAGCCTCAATCTGCTCATGATCAGATTCCGCTGCCTGCATGCGCAATTTCACTGCCGCTTCATTGGCAGCGCCATCCATCGCCTTGGCCGGATATTCATATAATTCGTACTCGGTATTCTTCGGCAGCGAGACCAGCGAGGATGTCTTGCCACCTTGCGGGTCACTCGGCATTTCAAAGTTCCAGTCACCGCCGGCTCTTTTACCTGGAATGAACTGGAAGTGCTTTTCGAAGCGGGTGATATGGTTCCGGTCACTGGAGCCTGCCGCAAGCCGCACGTCCGTGTCCTGACCTTCCGTATATCCATAGGAATGGCTGGCAATGTGCAGCGTATGCTGACCCTTCTCATGCTCGAACCAGTAAAAAAGACCGTCCTGTTCAAGCCGCCGTGTCAGATAGGCGAGATCGGTTTCATTCCATTGCACCGAATAATGGATGGGAGCCGGGGGAGCAAACACCCCGCCCGTAACCGGCGCCTTGATGCCGTGTTCGGAAAGCAAGGTTTCCGCGACTTGCAAAGTCGTCTTGTCCAACCAGATGCGGCAATCGGAGCGCTGCGAGAGCAGCCATAGTTCAGGACGGATTGTCAGCCTGTATGCGCGAAGTCCGCGCGACACGGGAGGACCCTCCATCAGTCCGGTCACCAGACCGTTCCAGTACCGGCGTTCCCCATAAGCAATTTCAACGGACAGATCAGCCGTCTTGCCGACAATCTCGTCTGGTTTGACATCCAGTCGTTTAGACTTAACGACAACTTCGATTTCGAACAGGCCGTTGATCTTTTCCTGTATCTGCGACTTTTCGGGAAGAAGTACATCCTCACCCAACGGCGTAGACAACCGCAAGAGTCGATCAGCCTGCTCCAACCCTGCTTCTACGAACTGATATGCCTCTCCAGACATCGGATTGCTACCCCCGTTTAACTGGCAGGCTGGAACATAGCCGCATCTTCCCGTTGTGCCAAGCATGCGGTTGCATTTCTTTCCGCCGCCCTTGGCAATCAAAAAAGACGCCCATTCTGGAACACCAAGATGCTTTTTTTCAAACCGATCAACGGTGAGGAAAATGCCAATAAAGTTTGACGGGCACTAGCTCGCAAACCGGATATAGATGTCAGAACTTCATTCTGATGATTACGGCCAAAACCGCGCTTTGGCAGACATCGATGTCGGATCATGAGTTAAGACAAGGATTGCATCGCGCTTACTGGATAGTTGATAGCCCCTCAGCGTCCAATTCGACCAACCAAAGGCCGCCGCATAGTGCGTTTACACTATAGCTCCCGCTTTTGAAGTCGAGTGAACTCTTGATACAATGTGAGTTCTGACCTGCAGCGGGGATTATCCTATGAAACGCGTGTATGCAGCCGGTTTCGGAATAGTTGTGCTTTTGTCCACAATTGCTCTGGCGGACGAGAAAAAGCTTCCGGGCGATCCAGCGCAGGACATCTACGAATTGAACACGATTATCCGTGTTGATCCTGCAAATGCCCTCGCCTACGGCCACCGTGGTAATGCCTATCTGGAGATGGGAAAATATGATGAGGCGATCGCCGACTTCAATCAGGCAATCAAGCTCAATCCCAATTTAGTCATAGCTTACCACAATCGCGGGATGGCCAGCTTCCGCAAAGGCGACATGGACGCCGCACTGAAGGACTTCGACAAAGCAATAGCGTTCGATCCCAATCACGCCATCGGCTATAATAGCCGGGGCGGAGTTTATATGAAGTTGAATAATTTGGATAAAGCACTTTTAGACTTCAATCAGGCAATCAAACTCGACGGAAAATATACAGTGGCCTACAGCAATCGCGGACTGACGCGATTTAAGAAGGGTGAAGTTGATGCTGCGATTGCTGACTATGACCATGCGATTGAAATCGATCCGTCACAGTCATCCCTCTATAATGATCGAGGAGCTGCCCGATTTTATAAAGGTGAAGTTGATAAAGCTCTTGTAGATTACAATCAGTCGATCAAACTCGATCCCAAAATCGCGGAAACATATGGCAATCGAGGAACAGCCCGGATTAATAAGAAAGATTTTTCGGGTGCAATGGAAGACTTTGATATCGCAATCAAACTCAATCCAACCCTTGCGAGCGCTTATGCCGGCCGGGGTTTTGTTTTTACTGAACGCGGAGTTCTGGACAAAGCGGCTTCCGATCTAGATCAAGCAATCAAACTTGATCCGAAATCTGTTGCCGCTTACAGGCATAGAGGAACTCTCCGGATAAAACTGGGTGATTTTAACGGTGCCCTGGATGACCTCAATGAGGCAATCAAGAGCAACCCCAACGATGCGGTGCTCCACAATAACCGCTGTCTGGGTCTTTGGGAGCAAGGCAAACTGGACGATGCTTTGAAGGATTGCGATCAAGCAATCAAGATTAACCCAGAATATGCCGGTGCATACAACAATCGTGGACTGATCCATATCAAACGCGGGAAACTTGATAAGGCGATTGATGATTTCGATCTGGCAATCAAATTCGATTCAAAAGATTCCAATACCTATTACAACCGGGGTGCCGCTCATAAATCAAAAGGGGATCTGGACAGGGCCTTAGCCGACTATGATCGGGCCATCAAACTCGATTCCAAAAACGTGAAGGCTTATAAAAATCGCGGAATTGTTCACATCGAAAAGAAGGATTTTACTGGCGCTATTGCCGATTACGATAATGTAATCCAACTCGAAACGACCGACTCCAACGCATATGTTGGTCGCGGGTTTGCTTATGCACAAGTCCGGAATCTAGACAGGGCGCTTTCAGATCTGGATCAGGCCGTCCAACTGAACCCACAATCTGCGGTAGCTTACAAGAACAGAGGATTTGTCCGCATTAGACTGGGTGATTTCGACGGGGCACTGATTGACCTCAACGAGGCAATTGCACTCGATCCAACGGATGGCACATCCTATTACTATCGCGGTAAGGCTGGTTTCGAAAAAGGAACCATCGACGAGGCCAAGAGAGATTATGACCAGGCCATCAAGCTCGATCCTCAGCTCGCGGACGCTTATAGGAGTCGCGGGCTGATCCGATTTAAAGGCGGCGATGTCGATGGATCAATCGACGATTATAATCAGGCCATCAAGCTCGACCCGAAGAATTCAGATTCATATGGCTTTCGTGGCGATTCTCGCCTTGTCCTGCGCGATATTGACGGCGCGATTGCCGATTATGGGCAGTTGATAGAACTTCGCCCTGATTATCAAACAGCTTACAACAACCGTGGATTCGCTTTCTTAAAGAAAGGAAATGCGGACGCTGCAATAGTGGATTTCACAAAAGCCATCAAACTTGATCCAAATTACGTGGAGGCATACAGCGGTCGTGCTCATGTTCGGCTAAGCAAGGGCGCATTCACCGACGCATTCGCTGATCTGATTGAGGTCGTCAGACTCAATCTTGGAAGCGTGCCCACAGAACTCTCGCTCGCTGCCGAAAGCATTAAGACTGACGACGCCGACCACGATATCGCTGAATTGAACGCATTGCTGGAAGCAGACCCGCAGAATGTTTCCCTCTATTTCAGGCGGGCAATTTTACAAGGCGTGAAGGGAAATCTCAACGGAGCCCTGTTTGATCTCGATGCGGCGCTCAAGATCAAACCGGAATACAAGCCCGCACTATCCTTGCGCGATCACCTTTGGGGTACAAGGAGCAACTAAAGGACATTTGGGACGTTCGGGCAGATCTTTCATGCTTAACCGTGAGCCGGAAAATCAACCCCATCAGGATCATAATGGGGTTGATCAATGCTGGTTCGTTCGTAAAGCTATTTGCAGTGGAACAGACCCTGTTTAAGCACAGTCGGCTTTAGTTCAAACTGAAGGAAAATACGTTTTTTACTATGGTCTCAGAGCTGCCAGGAACCAGATCCAGCGGTAATTCTCATCCGTGTTGGTTGATTTTGGCAGTTGATCGTAGGGCCAAACGACATAGAAAGGGCCACGATCCGCATCGGTCAGCACTCTAAATTCCTGATCTTTTGTACACGTGGCTGCCAGTCTGTCAGCGTCCACACAATCGACCTCAGTCGCCACGATAGGATCGAAGGATTTGATTTCCTTCGTCTCCAGCTTGGCTTCGAAGCCATCAAGTGCAACACCTGTAACGGTCGCGGCATCTGCTGAACCATACTTGGAGAGGATATCCTTCAACGGAGCGCCACGATAGCGGCGTTTCTCGCCATTGGTCCATGGCGTAACTGTTTCCAAGGTCTTGGACGGGAATGCCTTACCCAGCTCTTCAACGGTAAAGGTCGCTATAGGTTTCCCCGCTTCCTTCTCAATGGTTAATACGCTCGGCGTGTTTTGCGCGGCGTTTACCAGGGTGATACCCGAGATGAGCATGAGGGAGGCAGCAATCGGAATTGTATAATTACGCATGGACGTTCCTTTTGGTCAGTTAGAAGGAGTGATCCAAACTCCCGATAAAGGAGTGGATATCGCCAAAGCATCGTTCGCTACATGGAACTTGCGTCCTCTTTAAATGGACGATGCTTTGGCGGAAGCGCAGATGTTGATGACCTCTTCCCCAGATGATTCATTCGCCGCCAGTTATCCCGGTCTTATCGAATCTATTCAACCCCAACTTTATATATGACCCGGAGTAGACGAGAGGCGTAGGTGAAACTGTCATTTCCGAATGGGCGTGGGGGCGAGAAGATTTTGCTCAATCGGTCTCAAAATGGGTACAGTTCACTTTGTACATATAATCTGTCGACCTATGCTCCCCTGATCAATTTGAGGGTGACATATGAGATTTTTCACAATGGGACTAGTCGCGGAACAGTTCGGATTTAACGCACCGGTTGAGGCTGTTCATACTGATGAACACCTCCGGTTGACTTTCATTTCGCGGGTGGGCAGGTTCCACCTTCCCGTCATGAAGGATATCGCTATGCGCTTCCATGATCTGATCCCGGTCCGCCGTCGCCAAACCAGCCTTGTTTCCCTCGCATTGATCATTGGCGCCCTTGCCTTCAGCCCGTCCGCACAAGCGGATGATGTGCTCCCGGATGGCACCACGCCCGCCACGGAACTTTCATTGATCCCGGCCGTCGCCAAAACACGCAAGGATACTGTAGTGGGAGCGATCAGTTCGCCGCAGGGCATATTCAACCCCTATTTCTTCACCAATGGCTGGGATGAGAATGTCACCGATGTCATCTTCGGTCGGCTTATCAACTATGACAGTCATGGCAAGCTCATCGCCGAACAGGCTGACTCGTGGACTGTCAGTCCGGATGGTCTGGTATATACGTTAAAGCTTCGCCCCGATCTGGTTTTCAGCGATGGCTCGCCTCTGACAGCGGAGGACGTGGCTTTTACCCTGACTGTACTACATGATCCAACCTATGAGGGAGAGACCGATATAACCCCCGCCGCCATAGCTGGTGGAGCCGAATATAAAGCCGGAAAAGCTGATAGTATCTCTGGCCTCAAGGTGATCGACCCGCAGACGCTGCAGGTTACCGCCACACAACCGGGCGCTAAGACGCCGTATCTGATCGGTGGACCCGTGCTTTCCAAGGCGCATTACGGCAATGGCTTCGCGCGTGGCAAGCTGGATGGTATCCGTGCTTTGGGTAATAATCCGCTTGGTGCCGGTTCATATGTTTTCGACAAGTATATTCCGGGACAAGAAGTGCGGTTTCACGCCAACCCGCATTATTTCCGCGGCAAGCCTGGCGTTGAAAACTTCATCTACCGTATCACCTCGGATGCCACCAAGCTGCAGTTGTTTCAGACAGGTGAGACCGATTATGACGGCTTTTCGGTCAATCAGGACAACATTGATACGCTGAAGAGCCTCGGCTTCGCTGCTATCAATCTTTACGGCTCCAGCGACTACAGCATGATTGAATTCAACCAGAAGAAACCGGCACTGCAGGACGCCAAGGTGCGCCACGCCCTGACATATGGGCTTGATCGGCAAACACTGGTCAGCGTGGTCTATCAGGGCTACGGACAGGTCGCGACTATACCCGTCGCTCCTATTTCATGGGCCTATGATCCGTCAGGCATCGAACCCTATGCTTATGACCCGGCCAAGGCTGCTGCTCTTCTCGATGAAGCCGGATGGAAAGCTGGACCAGACGGCATCCGCACCAAGGACGGCCAGCGCCTGTCGTTGACGTTGCTGGCAACCAAATCGCTGATCAACGATGCTTTGATCCCGATTGCCAAAGAAAACTTCAAAGCGATCGGTGTCGATCTGGTGCCCGAAGTATCCGATTTCAATGCCATGCTGGCCAAGATGAAATCCGGTAATTTTGATCTGGCGACCTACCGCACGTCAGGCATCAACGACCCGCATGACGGCGTCGAAGACTTTATATCGGCGACTGGAGAAATTGGCCGGCGTGGCTATCATAATGCTGATGTCGATCGGCTTGTCGATGCGGGCAATGCCACAACGGATATCGACAAGCGCAAGGCGATCTACCATGAGCTTTACAAGGTTTTGGCCGAAGATCCGCCGGTGATTTATCTTGCCTATCGCAAGATCCTGTCTGCTGCGGATGGCCGGGTCAACGGCTTCAACCCTGATATCTACAATGGCATAATCTCCAGCCTGCCAAACCTGAAGATCGTGCAGTAACGTCACATGGCGTGCTGCCGAACATGAAAAACTTCATTATTCGCAGGCTGTTGCTGTCGGTGCCGATGCTCCTTGGAGCCTCGGCATTGATTTTCTTTATTTTCGCCCTGACACCGGGCGATTTCATCGACGGCAACATCAATCTGACCGCCGAACGGGCGGCGGAGCTGAAGGCACTTTACGGCCTCGACCGGCCTGTCTTTGACCGGTACTTCGATTGGCTGGGGCATTTGCTGACGGGTGATCTCGGTTATTCCATGCAGTATCAGATTCCAGTTGCCAAACTTCTCAACCAATACATCTGGAATTCCTTCCTGCTGGGTGGAACGGCACTGCTTCTCTACTGGTTTGTCTCGCTGCTTGCCGGAATTACCGCAGCGGTGTGGCCCTATTCCTGGTACGACCGCATTGTGACGCTGGCGATCTTTGGCGCCATGTCCTTTCCGGTCTTCTTCCTTTGCCTGCTATTGATCAAATGGTTTGCGGTTGACCTGCGCTGGCTACCGGTTGGCGGGATGATAAGCACCGGTAGCCAGACAACAGGTTTCGCGTGGGTCATGGAGGTCGCAGCACATATGGTGCTGCCAGTTCTGGTGCTGACTGCGCTGCAGGCCGGAAGCCTGACCCGCTACATCCGCGCCAGCATGCTTGAGGCTCTCTCGATGGACTTTGTACGCACCGCACGGGCCAAGGGATTGAAAGAACGGACCGTCATCTTCAAACATGCCTTGCGCAATGCGATGTTGCCGATGATCACGCTTCTGGGCTTCGAACTGCCCGGCCTGTTCTCCGGGGCCATCGTCACCGAGAAGATTTTTAATTGGCCCGGCGCCGGGCACATTCAGATCGACACACTGGCAGCGCGTGACTATCCGGTGCTTATGGGCTTCACCATGGTTCTGGCCGCTATGACCATACTTGGCAATTTGCTGGCTGATATTGCCTATGCTGCCGCCGATCCTCGAATCCGGCTACGGCGAGGTTAGAATGGTTTCCTTCAATCCTTTCCGCCGAAACCGAACACGTCAGGTCGAACTGCTCGCACTGACCGGGCATCTCGGCTCGACGCGCTCACCGCTTGGTGACGCATTATGGCGGATGCGCCGCAACGCCACTGCCATGACGGCACTGGCTATACTATTGTTGATCGTTCTCATCTGTGTGGTTGGACCATTCGTCAGCCGCTGGGATCTGAACGCCACCGATGCGCTCAGCGTCAACCGTCCGCCAAGCATGAAGCATTGGCTTGGAACGGATTTCCTTGGACGCGATATTATGGCAAGATTGATGTCAGCCGGTCGTATCTCACTGACGGTTGGCCTCGCTTCGGTATTCTTGTCGGTGGTCATCGGCTACATTGCGGGCGCGGTTGCCGGTTACCTCGGGGGCCTGATCGACGCCGTGATTATGCGTGGGGCCGATCTCGTGATGACCATCCCGACGCTGCCCCTTCTCATTATCATTGGTGCCGTGCTGTCCGAATTGAAGGTGCCACCCGATCAGCGCATCTATCTCGTCATCCTCATGCTCAGCCTGCCAAACTGGGTAACGGTGGCGCGCCTTGTGCGGTCCCAGATCCTGTCACTGCGTGAGCGTGACTTCATGATAGCGACGGAGGTTCTAGGCCTGCCATTGCACCGGCGGCTGTTCCACCATCTGCTGCCCAACACGGTACCAATCCTGATCGTGGCAGCGACCATAGGCGTTGCCAGTGCCATCCTGAATGAGGCCTATCTCAGCTATCTCGGTCTTGGCGTGGTTCCTCCAACGCCGTCCTGGGGCAATATGATGGATACTGCCAACAGCTTTGTTGACTTCCAGCGCCGTCCCTGGTTGTGGATGCCGCCGGGCGTTGCAATCTTCCTGACTGTGGTTGCCATCAACATAGTGGGCGACGGGCTGCGCGATGCACTCGACCCGAAGATGAAACGGTAAGCCAAACATGCCCCCGCTTGTCGAATTCCAGAACCTGTCAACCCATTTTAAAACCGATGAGGGCATCGCCCGCGCGGTGCAGGATGTCAGCTTCAGTATTGGCGAAGGCGAAACTGTCGGCGTGGTTGGTGAATCCGGCTGCGGCAAGAGCGTGACAGCACTGTCGCTGATGGGTCTGGTCTCCCGTCCGGCCGGATATATCGCTGGCGGTCAGATCTTATATCGCGGCAAGGACCTTCTCACCCTGAAACCGGAAGCCATGCGGACGATGCGCGGCAACGAGATTGCCATGATTTTTCAGGAACCAATGAGTTCGCTCAATCCAGTCCTGACTATCGGAGAGCAGATCGTTGAACCGTTGATCGAGCATCGCAAGATGCCACCAAAAGCGGCATGGGCAGAGGCAATTTCTCTCTTGACGCGTGTTGGCATTGCCCGACCCGAGCGAATTGTCGAAGGCTATCCGCACCAACTTTCCGGCGGCATGTTGCAGCGCGTGATGATTGCCATCGCCCTTAGCTGTAAACCCAAATTGCTGATCGCGGACGAACCGACCACAGCGCTCGATGTTACTATTCAGGCTCAAATCCTCGACCTGCTCAATCGGCTGAAACAGGATGAAGGTACGGCTTTGATGCTTATCACCCATGACCTTGGGCTGGTAGCAGAACTGGCCGACAGGGTTATCGTGATGTATGCTGGCCGGGTGGTTGAAACTGGCACGGTTCGTGACGTCCTGCGGCACCCCAAACATCCCTACACGCGCGGCCTTTTGGCCTCGCGGCCAGTCCCCGGCCAACGGTTGCGCCGTCTGGTTTCCATTCCGGGTCAAGTACCCAGTCCCGCGCGGCTCCCTGCCTATTGTGCTTTTGCCGAACGCTGCTTTGCTGCGGTCGATATCTGCCGCTCAGGCATTCCGTCGCTGGGCCTAGCGGACGCACCACATCGTGCCGCATGTTTTCTGGCTCAGTCGGGGGCGATATGACCGACGTTTCCGCGTTACTTGAAGTCGAGAACCTCAAGATCCATTTCCCGATCCGCGACGGGCTGTTCGGTCAGGTCTCAGGTCATGTCAGGGCCGTYGATGGAGTAAGTCTTCGGATCCGCCGCGGTACCACTTTCGGACTTGTCGGCGAATCCGGTAGTGGCAAGTCAACACTCGGCCGCGCCATGCTGGGGCTCTACAAGCCGACAACCGGCACCGTACGCTTTCATGGCGAAGACATCCAAGCCGGTGGCCGCAAGGCGCTGGCGGCACTGCGACCGAAAATGCAACTGGTGTTCCAGGACCCTTATGGATCGCTCAATCCACGGGTGCGGGCTGGCGATGCGATCGGCGAAGCGCTTCTGACACATGGGCTGGTCAGAAAAGCAGAGTTACGCGAGACAGTGCTTGAGGTAATGCGCATCTGCGGCCTTGCGCCCTACCAATACGCACGCTACCCGCATGAATTCTCCGGCGGTCAACGCCAGCGTATAGGTATCGCCCGAGCATTGGCATTGAAGCCCGAATTGATCATAGCCGACGAACCCGTCTCGGCGCTTGACGTTTCGATCCAGGCCCAAATCATCAATCTGTTTTCCGACCTCAAGGAGCAACAGGGACTGACCTTCCTGTTCATCTCGCACGATCTGGCTGTTGTCGAGCATCTCTGCGATGAAATCGCAGTCATGTATCTCGGCGTGATCGTTGAGACGGCGAGCCGCAACGCACTTTTCGACCATCCACGCCATCCCTATACCAAGGCCCTTCTGTCAGCCATCCCCGTGGCTGATCCAGACGCGGGCCGCAACCGTGTTGTGCTGCAAGGTGAGTTGCCAAGCCCCGCCGCACCACCGGCCGGATGCCGCTTTCACACCCGTTGTCCATTGGCCGTCGACCGTTGCAGGATTGAGGTGCCGGATCTGCGGACACTCGATAACGGTCATCACGTTGCCTGCCACCTCGCCTGACGTTGCAATAATTATGATCAGGTCGCGTGCATCGTCTTCAGGCTGCCGAGCCAGATATCAGATCATATTGTCGCAAAGATTGTCTGACGGGCACGGCCGCTAAAATTCACTCCGGAATCCCAATAATTGAAAAAAGTATCAGTCTGGCTTTAAACGCAATGTAGCGATCATTGTGATAGAACACTAATCTGCAATCATCCTTTGTAGAAGAAGGTAGATTACAGACGTTACCCACGAATGACTGCGATTTCAGCGTTTGAGCCAAGACATTCGCTTAGGTGCCCGCATTGATCGAAGACCGCTACTCCGATAGTCGAATAGGCTCCAATAGCCGAATTGGGTAGAACGTTACACAGCTGAAGATCTTAGCTTGACTGCGCCTGGTTCCATAACCTCGCAAGGGGGAGGAATCTGTTGTGCGGAGTAAATGCCCGTCAATGACGTGCAAACCACGCACGAAATTTGTCTCAAATCAAATACGCAAAATCGCTCTGCGATTGTTTTGTCACGTAACCCAACTGGATGAATGGAAAATTGCGAAAAGCCTTGAAACCATCCCTGATTATTGCGGCGTCGATCTGGTTTTTGGCGCAGGTGATGTATGTTTCAATTTCCGGGTTCATGACCTTTCAGGACAAGTCACACGCGTTCTCGGCAAAAGCCAATGAAATCGCCGATTGCCTCGACCGCCGCATTACCCAGAATTTTGCTTTCGTCAGATCCTTCGAGATTTTCGCTACTCTATCCGACCTGGAAGCCATGAAAATATTCGGCTCATTGGTGCAGCATACAATGAAACAATACCCACGAATCCGCACGGTGAACTTGTATGAGCTCCCAAAGGACGACAATCCCTTATATGCCAGACGGATGGCAAACTTCCCCGCGGACCAGAACGATGCGGCGATACAGACAATTCTGCCGAAAGTTGTCAACCAGCCCCATGGCACGCTCCGCGCCTTTGCAGATATCAATTTTCCCGGGCAATATATTACGACCGCGCATGCTGAGAATGCCAATTTTCACTATACTATTGTCATGCTTGTCGATGCGGAGGAAATGATCAAGCCGCTGCTTCAGGATGGCTCTCCCAAAATGGAGTGGGATATCGGCGACACCCCCATCATTCGACTGAATGATCGACAGAACGCCCCATTCTCTTTCGAGCTTCAATCCAACAGAACAATCGTTTCAAGCGCGCCCAATATTATGCCGGATGACTCGACAAGATTTTCGGAAAAGACAGTCTTTCACCTGAGTGAAACCGTCAAACTGTATGAACTCTTCACTCTAATAGATTTGATTGTATATTGCGGCCTCTCCACAATCGCGGTGGTAGCCAGCTATTATGCCCTGCATCAGCACCAGCTTTCTCGGCGATTGCAACGATCCGAAGACGACGCACTCAAGCGTGCTGCAAGGTTGGAAAAGGAAACCCGGTTGGAGCATGCAGCCCGTGTTAACGCGGTCGGTGAGCTTGCAGCCGGTATCATTCATGAACTGGCCCAGCCGCTTTCCTCATTGCTCAATCAGAGTCAGGCCAGCCTCAAGACTCTCGAGGAAGGTGAAGCTATGGCACAGACTGATTTTCTGYGGCGAACAATGACCGCTAATATTCGCGAGGCGAAGAGGGCAAGTCTGATACTTAGAAGAATCCGAGACTATATTGTCTACAAAAGCGCCTCCCCGGAAGCCACCGAACTCAACAGTTCAATCTTGGACATTGTTGAAATACTCAATCC